>NZ_JAZKRY010000025.1:0-33525 GCF_036626355.1 Halolamina sp.
GAGGAGAGCGGCGTGAGCCAGATCGCAAAACAGGAGATCGAACGGGAGATTCACTCGGTCGCCCGCGGCCACGTCGACGTGGAACTGGAGGGCCAGGACCGCGCGGTGGTCTACGTCGAGGAGGACGACATCTCCTACGTCATCGGGAAAGGCGGCGGCCGCATCAGCGATATCGAGGACCGACTGGGCATCGATATCGACGTGCGGACCCACGCCGAGAACCCCAACCCCGGCGACGACGACGATGAGACCGCGACGGTCGGCGGCCCGCAGGGTGAGGTCGTCCAGCCCGAGATCACCGCCCGTCACGTCGTTATCCGGATGGACGACCACGTCGGCGAAACCGTCGAGGTCCGTGCCGGTGGCGACTACCTCTTCACCGCCACGGTCGGCCGCGGCGGCGACGTGCAGGTCTCCCGCGGCTCAGCCATCGCCGAGGAGCTCGAGGACGCCATCGACCGCAAGCAGCAGATCACGGTCGTCCCCGCCTGAGGCGGTCCGGTTTCGGGACGACTCTCGTGGCCCGCATCAGGAGCCTCCCGACTGCGGGCTGTTCTTCCTGCTTTTCAGTCACAGAACGGTCTCCAGAGCGACGCGACTCTCCTCGGGGTTCGTTTCGCTTCTGCCTGTTCGGGCCTCGTGAGAACCCCGTCCGTTACCCGGGCTCCGCGGTCGATACGTCGACCCAATCGGTCGTGACCGGCCACGTCGGATACCCGCGACCGACGGGTTCAACCTTCCGCACACAGTACACTTGACCGAATGAGTAAGGAGTACATCGAGGTCCGCGGCGCCGAGGAGAACAACCTCGCGGACCTCGACGTCGAGATCCCTCGTGAAGCGTTCACCGTCGTCACCGGCCTCTCCGGGTCGGGGAAATCGTCGCTCGCGTTCGACACCGTCTACGCCGAGGGCCAGCGCCGGTATATCGAGAGCCTCTCCGCGTACGCGCGGAACTTCCTGGGCCAGATGGACAAGCCCCAGGTGGAGTCCGTCGAGGGGCTCTCCCCGGCCATCTCCATCGACCAGAAGAACGCGGCGAACAACCCCCGGTCGACGGTCGGAACCGTCACCGAACTACACGACTACCTTCGCCTGCTGTACGCCCGGGTCGGCACCCCCCACTGTCCGGAGTGCGGTCGCAAAGTCGGCACCCAGAGCGCCCAGCAGATGGTGCGCCGGCTGTTCGACCTGCCCGAGGGCACCCGCGCGAAGATCGCCGCGCCCGTGGTCCGCGACCAGAAGGGGGCCTTCGAGGACCTGTTCGAGGAGCTCGTCTCCGAGGGGTACGCTCGCGTCGAGATCGACGGCGAGCGCTACGATCTCACCACCGACGACCCCGACCTCGACGAGAACTACGACCACACCGTCGACGTGGTCGTCGACCGCATCACCGTCGAGGAATCGGCCCGGTCGCGCATCACCGACTCCGTCGAGACCGCCCTGGAGGAGGGCGACGGCGTGCTGAAGATCATCCTCCCCTCGCCCCCGGAGGAGCTCCCGAGCGCCTTCGGCGGCAACGTGAGCCGGAGCACCGGCGATCTCGCCGATGACACTGCCGCAGAGGACCGGCTCGTCGTAGAGTTCTCTGAGGAGCTCGCGTGTACTCACTGCGGCATCGACTTCTCCGAGATCGAGACGCGGTCGTTCTCGTTCAACTCCCCCCACGGCGCCTGCCCGGACTGTGAGGGAATCGGCGAGACGAAGGAGGTCGACGAGGACCTGGTCGTCACTGACCGAGACAAGCCGATCAAGGACGTCTTCGAGGCCTGGAGCTACAACCGCTCCTACTACCGGACTCGGCTCGATTCCGTCGCCGCCCACTTCGGCGTCGACGTCCGGACCCCCTTCTCGGAGCTCACCGAAGACCAGCAGCGCCAGTTCCTCTACGGCACCGATGGGAAGGTCGTTTTCGAGCGCCAGACCAAGAACGGCACACGGCGCAAGGAGAAACGCTTCGAGGGCGTCATTCCCAACCTCGAACGTCGCCACATCGAGACCGAGAGCGACTCCACCCGCGAGCATATCGAGGAGTACATGGCCGTCACAACCTGCCCGGCCTGTGAGGGGACGCGCCTCAAGCCGCAGTCCCGCTCGGTGCTCGTCGACGGCACCTCGATCTCCGAGGTCAACCAGCTGAGCATCGGCGACGCCCGTCGCCACTTCGAGGGGATGGAGGAGAACCTCTCCGAACGGGATCTGGTCATCGCCGAGGAGATCTTCAAGGAGATTCGCGCGCGTCTGGGCTTCATGGAGGAGGTCGGGCTGGAGTATCTCACGCTCGACCGCGAGGCCTCGACGCTCTCGGGCGGTGAGAGCCAGCGCATCCGGCTCGCCACGCAGGTCGGCTCCGGGCTCGTGGGCGTGCTCTACGTGCTCGACGAGCCCTCTATCGGGCTCCACCAGCGTGACAACGACCGGCTGCTCAACACGCTCGCTGGGCTGCGCGACCTCGGGAACACGCTCATCGTCGTGGAACACGACGAGGAGACGATGCGCCGGGCCGACCACGTCATCGACCTGGGCCCCGGCCCGGGCAAGCGCGGCGGCGAGATCGTCGCCGAGGGCGATTTCGACGATATCGTCGCGAGTGAGGCGTCCATCACGGGCGACTACCTCGCTGGGCGCAGGCAGGTCCCGGTCCCCGATGGGCGTCGCGACACCGACCAAACCCTGACGATTCGAGGCGCCCGCCAGCACAACCTGAAGGACCTCGACGTGGCGCTCCCAGTCGGGCAGTTCACCGCCATCACCGGCGTCTCCGGCTCCGGGAAATCCACCCTGATGCACGACGTGCTCTACAAGGGGCTGGCCCGGCAGATGAACGACAACACGAGCGTCGACCCGGGCGAGCACGACGCCATCGAAGTGCCGGAGGGCGTCGAAACGGTGCGGCTCATCGATCAGTCGCCCATCGGCCGCACCCCGCGCTCGAACCCGGCGACCTACACCGGCGTCTTCGATCACATCCGCGAGGCGTTCGCGAACACGAAGCTGGCCCAGACACGGGGCTACGAGAGGGGTCGGTTCTCGTTCAACGTGAAAGGCGGCCGCTGTGAGCAGTGTGGCGGGCAGGGCACCGTCAAAATCGAGATGAACTTCCTCTCGGACGTCCACGTGCCGTGTGAGGAGTGCAACGGCGCGCGCTACAACGACGAGACGCTCGACGTGGAGTTCAAGGGCGCCAACATCGCCGACGTGCTCGACATGGACGTCGCCGAGGCCTACGACTTTTTCGAGGCGAACCCGCAGCTCCGTCGCCGGCTGAAGCTGCTGAAGGACGTCGGACTGGGCTACATGCGCCTGGGTCAGCCCTCGACGACGCTCTCGGGCGGGGAGGCCCAGCGCGTGAAGCTGGCCGAGGAACTCGGGAAGAAACAGACCGGCGAGACGCTCTACCTGCTCGACGAACCCACGACGGGGCTCCACAAGGAGGACGAGCGCAAACTCATCGAGGTGCTCCAGCGGCTCACCGACAACGGCAACACCGTGGTGGTCGTCGAGCACGAACTCGACCTGGTCAAAAACGCCGACAACGTGCTCGACCTCGGCCCGGAGGGCGGGGAGGACGGCGGGCACATCGTCGCAACCGGCACGCCCGAGGAGGTTGCCCGGATGGCGGACTCCTACACCGGGGAGTATCTGCGCGACCACCTTCCGGAGGTGGACCTGCAGGGCCCGCGTGCGGACCGGCGCAAGCCGGCGGCTGCGGAGGCGACGACCAGTGACGCAGTGGCCGACGTGTCCGACGCCGACGAATCCGAAGCTCACGAAGCCGACGACGGAGAGGCCGAGGAGACGCCGCCGCCCGCGGCCAACGACGACTAGTCATGGCCGAAGCTCCGCTCTCACGGCGGCGACTCCTCGCGGTGGGCGCGACGGCGACGCTGGGCGCGCTCGCGGGCTGTACCGACGAGGAGGTCGCCCGACTCAACCCGTTCTGGGACGCGCCCATCACGATGAAGGTTATCGCCGCCAGCGGCGACGAAACCGAGACGACCTGCACGCTCGACGCCGACGAAGTCGACGATATCCCGGAGCTGAAGCGCCCGCTTCAGCGACTCTCGGGCGCCGAGGACGGCCGACGCATCGTGAAGCGGCTCACGACCGGGACCGGGCAAGAGATTTCGAACATGCTCACCCGCAAGTGTGGGGACAGCATCGGTGGGCTCTATCAGTACGAGGGCGAGTGGTTCCTGATGGGCCTGACGTTCGAGGCCCAGGAGGACCACCAGCAGCACCACGAGGAGCAGGGCGGTCACGGCGGGACCGAGACAGCCACTCCGACCGAGACAGCCAACTGAGACCGCTGTCGTGCCTGCCGTCGTCCCCGGCCGTCAGCCGCCTCGGCGCTACCTTTTTCGCTCCACGACACTGCCGTTCCGGGTATGAACACTGTGTACGCCGCCTACGAGGACGCGCTGCTCGTCGTCGACGACGCGACCGGCGACCCGAGCGCGACGATCCGACTCGACGGCTACCGGCCGGAGTGTGTCGCCGCGGCCGGTGACATTTTCGTCGGGACGTTCGAGTCGGGGCTGCTGCGCTCGACTGACAGCGGGAACCAGTGGGAGCGCCTCGAGGGGATCGACGAGGACGCGGTGATGTCGCTCGCGTTCGCGTCCGACGACCCTGGGACCATCTACGCCGGTACCGAACCCAGTGCCGTCTATCGAAGCCGGGACGGTGGCGACCGCTGGGAGCGACTCGAGGGGTTGACCGACCTCCCATCCTCCGAGAACTGGTCGTTCCCGCCCCGGCCCCATACCCATCACGTCCGGTGGATCGAACCGGCGCCGAACGACCCGAGTCTCCTCTACGTCGGCATCGAGGCGGGTGCGCTCGTGCGCGGGCATCTCGACGAGGACGGTGTGACCTGGGAGGACCGCGTCGAGGGCTCGCGCGTGGACACACACACGATTACGACCCACAAGGATCGACCGGGCCACGCGTGGGTCGCTGCCGGCGACGGCTACGCCGAAACGATTGATTTCGGCGATACGTGGTGCCATCCCCAGACCGACCTCGAGCACAGCTACTGCTGGAGCGTCGCCGTCGATAACGCCGAACCGAGGCGAGTCATCATCTCCGCGGCGTCGGGCGCCGGCAATGCCCACCGGTCGCCGGGCGAGGCCTACCTCTACCGCAAACAGGGGGAACGCTGGGAACGGCTCGATGACGTGGCCGTTCCGACCGGGAAGGGGGCGCTTCGGTCTGTTCTCCGGCGAGGAACCGACGCGGGCGACTTCTGGGCGGCCAACAATCACGGGCTTTACCGGACCGAAAGTGGCGGTGATTCGTGGGACGAGGTCGGTATCGACTGGCCCGAGCGCTTCACCGACCAGACCTGCCGCGGGCTGTGGGTCGTCGACTGACCACTGCCCGAGCTTTAAGTGGGAGAACCGGACCACTCCGGTCCATGAGCTGACGAGGGACGCAGGCCGCACTGGGCGGGAGCCTGACGCACCGGCCTGTGCAGGGAGCGCGTCGGCTGTCAGCCCCCAACCACGGGACATTTATCTCCCGACTCGGTAGGCGCGGCTATGTACGACTTCGCCGTCGTCGGTGTCGGGCCCGCCGGCGCCAGGGTCGCCCGCCGGGCCGCGGAAGCCGGCTACGACGTCGTCGCCTTCGAACAGGGGAGCGTCGGGACGCCGCTCGCCTGTTCGGGCCACGTCTCACTCGACATCTGGGAGTTCGTTCCCGATGGGGCGCGGGAGCGCCTGCTCCAGAACGCGGTGTACGGCGCGCGGTTCCACACCGGCGGCCCGGGGAGCCGTGCCTATCCGTTCTACAAGGACGAGCCGGTGTCGAACGTTATCGACCGGGAGGAACTGGACCGCATCCTCGCCAACGCCGCTCGCGACGCGGGCGCGGCGGTTCACGAACACCACACCGTCACCGGCATCGATGAAGGAACCGACAGCGTCGAACTATCCGTTTCACCGGACGAGGGCGAGAGCTTCACCGTCGAGGCGAAGATGGTCGCCGGCTGTGACGGGCCCGTTTCGCGGGTGCGACGAGCGGTCGGGCTCCCGGAGCCACAGGAGACACTCCACGGCGTGCTCGGCTTCGACTCGGAGCCAGACCACCAGAATTTCGTCGACGTCCATCTGACGGTGCCGAGTTTCTTCGCCTGGCGAATTCCACGCGGCGAGGCGGGCGTCGAGTACGGACTCGCGGCCCGCCCCGACATTGACCGGGACGTTCGCGCCCGCTTCGACCAGTTGACCGAGGCCTACGGCGCAGAAACCGGCCGGTTCTGCTCTGGCGCGATTCCGATCGGCCCGCCGGACGCGGTCACCTCCCAGCGAGTGTTTCTCGTCGGCGACGCAGCGGCACAGACGAAACCGTTCACCGGCGGCGGTATCCTCTATGGTATGCGTTCGGCCGATAACGCAGTTCGGACAATCGATCCGGACGACCCGGCGACGCTCTCAGCGTACGAGCGGGCGTGGCGCGATGAGCTCGGCCGGGAGATCCAGATGGGCCACTGGCTCCGGCGGGCGTACTCGCTACCAGAATCGGTCCAGAACGTTGGGCTCCGACTGACGGCCGGGGAGATCGGCGTCCACATGGATCAGCCGACGTCGCTGTTCTCCCGGGAGCATCTCCGGAGTTACCTGCCCTGAAGCGGCTCAACGGGGCTCCAACGCCTCCTCGACGGTCCGGAGATCACGAACCAGGAGCTGCAGCAGCGGCGATTCGTCCTCGCCTTCCTCGTACAGGCGGACCCCCCGGAACTCGACAGGCACCGGAACCCCATCGACTGGGATGGTGACGCGGACGCTATCTTCGGCGCGGCCTTCCGCAAGGGCATAGAGGAAGCGCGCGAGCGTGTGTCGGTCCGCCTGGTCGACGAACAGCGTCGGATGGCTCCCGATGAGCTCCGGTTCCTCCCGGCCCAGAAGTTGGATGCCGGCCTCGTTGACGTACACGAGCTGGCCGTTATTGAGGAGCAACACTGCCTCCGGGAGCAGTTCGAGCAGCCGGTAGTAGCGGTCCCGCGAGCGGATGAGCTGGTCTGCGTACCTGCGAGCCTGCATCAGCGTCTCGAGCCGGCGTTCGAGCGTCGGCTCCCGTATCGGCGTCCGGATCGTGTCGTCGACGCAGTCCCGGATATGCTCCGGCAGCTGGTCGAGCGTACCGAGCTCGCCCGCGCTGCTTGGCTTCGAGCGCAACAGCAACACCGGGAGAAACACCGGCTCCATGCGCCGACGTGCTGACAGGTCGTCACCGGCCTGTCGAAGCGTCTCCGTGTCGACGATAACGCAGTCGAACTCCGCGTTGAACGCCTCGTTGGAGTCGGCGACGATCGGGAGATAGCCCGGCTCGCTTGCCAGCCACTTGCCAAGGACTCGACGATGCTCCCCTTCACGCATCCGGAGGAGGACGCGTCGCTCATCCGACGGATTACGTCCCATTTTCCACGAGCTCCGGTGTCCCGATGAGAAACTGCAGACCGAGCACCGTTTTCCCGGTTCCGGGTGGGTCACGGCGCATATACGTCCGCTCCGCGTTGAGACCCCTCTCCAGCACGTCCTCAAGAGCACCCACACCCGTAGAGACGCGTTCGGCGGACATGCCGTTGGAATGAGCCCCACCCACCAAAAGCATGGTTGCTGGTTCAGCGCGTCTCAGCGAAACCGCTTGATGGATGGCATCGATGGGTGGGGATGGAGGATGTCGACCTCGCCGGCCGAACTGCGCTGGTGACTGGAAGCGTCAAGGGACTCGATTGGGGGGTTCTGCTTGCCCTCGTCGACCGCGGCGCTGACGTCGCCGTCCACTACTATTCGAGGGACGAACGCGCCGCGGAGACAGCTGCCGACGCCGACGCACTCGGTGCGGAGTCGATCACGGTACAGGGCGACGTAACCGACCCGGCGGGTGTCGACGACGTACTGGACGGAGATCGATCCTCGACCTGGGGGGCTCGCGACGAACCTGACGGCGACGATGCTGTTTCAAAGCGGGTGCTCTCGAGCATGCGCGAGGCGACCTGGGGGGCGGATCCTCGACGTCGGCTACGCCGGCAGCGAAAACCCGTTAGCCGGCCCCGTGAACTTCCCGTACTTCGTCGCCAGGACCGGCGTGCTGATGTTCACTCGAATGCTCGCGTCCGAGACCCAGGACGACGGTGTGACGGTGAACGCCGTCTCGCCGTCCGTCATCGAAACGGGCGACGCGTTCCCGGAGGAGGCGCCACTGGGCCGCTGGGCGACCGTCGAGGACGTGGCGAAGCCCGCGCTGTTGTTGTCGGGCTGACAGCGACTACGTCTCCAGGGAGAACATCGAAATCGACGGTGGCCGGCTGCCCGAATCGATCTAGTAATCCGGCGCTTCGTCCTCGACTTCGCGCTTGAGCGATTCGCGGCGGGATTTGGCGTCGCGGCCGGTCACTTCCTTCAGGAACGCGTTCTTGTTGTCGACGGCATCGCCGGCGGCCTGGAGCTGATCCGGGTCGAGCTCTGTCGGGTCGCGCTCCGCGAAGTGGACCGCGAGCTTGTCTTTCTTCCCGGAGTACTCGACGGTACCGGCGACGATCTTCTCGAACACCGGGTTCTCCGGGTCCTCGAGCACGTGGAGGTCGCTCCCTTTGTACTCTTCAGTCCCAGTGATGTCCCCGAAATACTCCTCGATCAGTGTCTCCATGTCGGGGACCCGTTCCTCGAGGGTCTCCCCCCGTCGCATCTTGTACTCCTTCATGCGCCTGCTTTGGCAAGCGACCCGTTTACCTGTTGTGGGTCGCTCCGATGGCAGTGTTGAACGCGCATCTCGACACCGTCCCCACCGACGAATCGGAATGGAAGACGAGTTCGTTCGACGCAGAGGTCGAAGACAGTCGGATACATTGTCGGGATGCATCCTAGTGATTACTGCGAATCGGTGCATCGACGGTGTCGAACGCCGCCGGTTCAGGGGCTCCCATCACCGACACGGATGGTCACGGCGGGACAGACTCGCAGTAATCACTACCGAGTCAAACGACCGAATCCCAGCGGACACATTAGCGGGCAAAGCTCTTACCGACTCAACGCTGCTTTCGGATGATGCCACCGTCGTGATTACACTTTCCGCAGAGGAAGAAACTGGTGGCCCAGCAGGGCAATAACCGATTCTCGAGGCGGGTCCCTTCCACTTCTTGGCAGCGAATCGGCATATCGAACTCGTCCGGGAGAATGCGTGGCAACTGCTCGGGGAAGAATTGATAGTTCACGGCACCAACGGATTCATCGACGCACCGTTCTTTGCCGCATCTGGCGCAAAGACACTGAAATACGGCCCCGGCGGCGAACACTCCACTGCCCACGGGCCAGACGAAAGCGCGGACCTGGGTCAGATAGCAGAGACGGCGGCCGTCATGACAGCCAACGTCATCGATATAGGAAGGAAGGAAGGGTAATTTGACCTCCCAATCACAGTGTCGAACGAACGTCCACGGCAGAACGAGTTCGCACTGGGCCACGGAACGGAGAGAACTGCGTATGAGTAATACTACCAGTGATGAGATGAACCAGTACAATCACGATATCGTCATCATCGGCTGTGGAATCGCCGGATTAACAGCAGGGCTCCGAGCATGCGAGCTCGGCCATTCTGTCGCGATCCTCGAAAAATCACCAACGAAGCATCGTGGTGGCCACACGCGATTCACTGAGTCATTCCGGATTCCGACTGCGGACATCGACCTCGACGTGGAGTTCAACGTCGAGGATTACTCCACCTCGGACTTTTATTCGGATATCATGAAGGTGACTAACTACCAGGCAGACGAGGAGCTGGCAAAGCGGGTGGTCGACGACGCTGGGGAGATGTTCGAGTGGCTGACGAAACACGGTATCGAGTGGGAGTATCAAGCGCCTCACCCGGGCTATACAGCCGGACGCGTGTGGCTCGAGGGTGAAGAACTCGTCGACGAGATGGTGGAACTCATCGAGGAACAGGGGGGCGAGTTCTATTACAACACGGAAGCACGTGGCTTCCATCGCGATGAAGCAGGTGACGTCAACGGCGTCGATGCCCGAACCGAGGGAAAGCGGGCTTTCTTCGAAGGGGACGGGATCATCCTCGCTGCGGGTGATTACGGTTCGAGCAAGGAAGCCAGAACTCGATACTACGGCCCGGGGTACGGTGAGATGAAAGTTCGCGGGAGTCGGTACAATACCGGTGAGGCAGTCGAAGCCGCCATCGACGTCGGTGCGAAAACTGACGGCGAATGGGGAGATGCCCATATGGCAATTATCGACGTTGAATCCCCGGACCAGGAGGGGGGGATCACTCGGATCGACGGGTATCAGTACGGGCTAATCTTGAATCACGAGGGAGAGCGCTTCGTCGACGAGGGAGAGGACTCACGTGCACAGACGTATGCAAAGTTCGGTCGGGAGATTTTCGAACAGCCGTACCACGAGGCGTTCATCATCGTCGATTCTCAAACGGTCGACGATATCGCCCATCTGGGCCCGGGCCGTCCCGTGACTGGCGATTCACCCGAAGAACTCGCTCGCAGGTTGGGGATGGAGAACGTCGACCAAGTCGTCGAGACAGTCGAGGAGTTCAACGCGGCCTGTGACCCCGGTCAATACGACCCGGACATACTCGATGGCAATGCGACGGAAGGAATCTCCCCGTCGAAATCGAATTGGGCACTTCCGCTCGACGAACCACCCTATACTGGGTATCCAGTGACAGGGGGGATGACATTCGCATTCGGGGGAGTGGCAATAACACCAGATGCTGAGGTTGTCGATACAACCGACCATGTACTTCCAGGGTTGTTTGCCGCAGGCAATGCTACTGGTGGTCTCTTCTATACAAATTACCCCGGTGGCACAGGATTGACGAATGCAGCGGTCTTTGGCATGGTCGCAGCCGAAAGCGCATCCGAATACGTGGGTAGTGAGGGGATACAGTAGGGATTTATTCGCTCCGGCTCTCACTCGGCTTTCCGGCGCTCGGTGATGTACCCTTTCCGACAGTCGGGACAGATGTCGCCGGCTCGCATCGAGGAGTTGCCCACATCGCGGGTCAGCCCGCACTCCGAGCAGTAGTACTCGAGTTGGGCCTCCCGGCTCGACTGCTCCAGGTTGATGTTGGGTTCGGGCGCCTGTGTCCCGCCGCTATCGTCATCGCCTGCCGACGCGGTGTCGGCGCTGGACTGGCTGCTCTCGCTCGCGGGGCTCTCCGGGCTCGCGCCCGCCTCGACGCCGTTGTTCTCGTTCTGGGGCTGGTCTGGCGTCAGCCCGCCGCCGAACTCCACGTCCGCGGGCTCGCCGTCGGGCTCTGACGCGTCGTGACCCTCGTCCTCACCCGACGTTTCCGGCCACGGCGTATGACCGGTCTCCTCGGTGGATTCCTCAACGGCGTCTTCGGACTCCATCGCGCCGTCGCCCGTCTCGGCGGGTTCGCTCGGCTCGGGGTCGCCGCTCTCGCCGTCCAGAATCACTGCGTCCTCTGACTCCACCGCCGTCGGCTCCTCGTCGGACGGCTCCGGGTCAGCCGGCTCAGACTCAGTCGGTTCGGGCTCGCCCTCCTCGACGACTGGCTCCTCGGTGTCGTCGCCCATGATAACCGCGTCCTCGCCATCGGGAGCGTCGGACTCGGTTTCGGTGGAACCCTGACCGGGGACCTGCGACGGGTCGGCCTGCTCGTCCCACTGCTCCCGACCCTCCTGGGGCGGGCTCCCATCGTCGAGGATTTCGGCATCCTCCTCGGGGGTGTCGGGCTCCTCGACGTCCTCGTCAGACGGCCGACTGTCGGGGTCGGCGGGCGTCTCGTCCTCCCCCACTTCGGGTTCGGCAGTCCTCTCTCCCTCGTCGGTCTGGATCATCTCATCGTTCTTTTCGGCGCTCTCGATGATTTCGGCTACTCCCTCGTCGACGTCGCCGGGTTCGTCCGTGCTCACGGCTGCCTCTTCCGGGTCCGCATCGGTCGAGTCGCCGCCGACTTCGAGCTCGTCGGTGCTCCACTGGTCGGCGCCGCCCGACGTCTGCTGTCCCGTCGTCGTCGGCTCGTCGCCCCCGCCGACCGAGCCCGTAGCACCCCACTCGTCGGCGCCGCCCGTCGCCGATGGCTCGTTCGTGGCTGGCTCGCCGGGTGACCCAACGTTGGCCGACTCGCGGAGCTGATCGATGGATTTGATCTCCTTGTTCTCGCTGACGACCTGCTTCTCTCCGCAGCGCTGACAGGTTTTGACCTCCCTGACGGTAACGACGACCTCGTTACCCTCCTCGTTGCGTTCACGCTCGGTTTCGGGTTCGCCGAAATTGTGCCCGAGCAGACACCTGAGTCCCATTACCTTCGATAGACGGCCCCGAGACTAAAAATACCCCGCTACGGCGGCCGCCGAAGCCAAAGAGGGAATCACGACGGATCTCCAGGGCAACGGGGGAGCCAGGACGCCGTACTGAGGCCGGTAGACGTAAGCCGTTCGCCGCTTGATTGAGGGATATGGCGCTCCGTCCAGAGCACCGAGACCGGGACGAGGTCGAACTCGGTGTGCTCTCCGCACTCGCCGACCGCGCCGGCGAGGGGATGACCGTCTTCGAACTCCGCGCGGCCGTCGACGCCGATATCGATCGGCTCGAACCCGCGCTGGCTGACCTGAAAGAGGCAGGGCTCATCGAGGTCGAACGGGAGGACGACAGAACGGTTCTCTACCCCGCAGACGAGGTCGTTATCGACCCGGAGAACCCGCCGGACGAAGAGCCCAGCGTGCTCGACATCATCCGCGAGCGGTTCGGGCTCTGACCGGCGACGACCCGGACCGGCGGCGTTTTTCCCGTCGGCCCACTACTGCTACCTATGACCCTGGTAGGCGGGAGCCACACTGACCACGGCGCGACGTTCGGCGAGCGGGGTGGCCGCGAAGTCGTCGAGGAGTACGGCCGTCCGGACCGGGCGGTCGGCGCCGTGCGCAACGGCGTCGGCGTTATCGAGATGGGCTACGGCGTCGTCGTCGTCACCGGCGACGACCGCACCGAGTTCGTCGACAACGCTGTCACGAACAACGTTCCTGCCGTGGACGGCGAGGGCTGCTACGCGCTTCTGCTCGACCCGCAGGGTGGGGTCGAGACGGAACTGTTCATCTACAACGCCGGCGAGCGCCTGCTGCTGTTCACGCCGCCGGACCGCGCCCAACCACTCGTCGAGGAGTGGTCCGGAAAGGTGTTCATTCAGGACGTCGAGCTCCGGGAGGCGACCGAGGAGTTCGGCGTCTTCGGCGTTCACGGCCCGATGGCCACCGAGAAAGTCGCCTCCGTGCTCCACCAGGCGGGCGCACCGACGGGGACGTACTCCTTCGTCCGTGGCTCGATGGGCGACGCGGGCGTCTCCGTCGTCGCGGGTGACGCGCCCGCGGGCGAAGAGAGCTACGAGGTGATCTGTGCCGCCGCCGACGCGCCCGAGGTGTGGATGACGCTGCTTTCGCGAGGCAACGGCGCCGCGCCGTTCGGCTACAAAACGTTCGAGACGCTCACGCTGGAGGCCGGCACACCACTGTTCGAGTCGGAGATCCAGGGCGATATCCCGAACGTCGTCGGCCTGCGGAGCGCACTGGACTTCGACAAGGGCTGCTACGTTGGCCAGGAGGTCGTCTCCCGCGTCGAGAATCGCGGGCAACCGAGCCGTCGCCTCGCCGGAATCGGACTCGGCGGCGAGACGGTCAGCGCGGACGACCCCCTCCCCGACGCCGAGGCGGCGGTGTTCGCCGGTGATTCGGCGGTCGGCGAAGTGACGCGGGCGCGCTGGAGCCCCACCCGCTCGGAGCCCATCGCGCTCGCGCTGGTGAACTGGGGCGTCGACGACGTCTCCGCGGTCCGGGTCGCTGGCGAGGAGCGGCCCGCGGAGTACGTCGACCTGCCGTTCGTCGACGGGAGCGATCGCTCGGGACGGCTGCCGCGCTACTGAGCTGCCGGACCACTCGGTGAGGCGTCCGCTGACCCCCTGCTTTTCTGCCCGGAGCGATTACGATATCCATGCGCCGACGCGAGAGCCTCCGACTGTTGGCCAGCGGCGCTATCGCTGGCACTGCCCTCCCCGGCGTCGTCGACGCCCATCCGACCCCGTCAGAGACGGACAGCGATGGGTCACCGGCGCCGACGCGGACCGACGCCGGCTACGGCCCGCTGGGTCAGGTTGCGGTGACGGATGCGACGGAGGCTGTCGTCTCTGCCGATGGCTCGACGGCGTACGTTGCCGCCACCACCGGCTACGCGATTGTCGACATCTCGACGCCTTCGGAGCCGACAGTGCTCGCCGAGCGCCGCGATCTGCAGGCCGACCACGAGGACGGCCCGCTCGACGGGATTCACGACGTGAAGCAGGACGGTGACACGCTGCTGGTCGTCGGCCCGGCCAACGGGCAACGGGGGGAGTATCTCTCCGGCGTGCTCGTCGTCGACGTCAGCGACCCCACAGCGCCGACACACGCCTTCTACGAAACTGACTATCCGATCCACAACTGCGACCTCGTGGGTGATCGGGCGTATCTCACTGCCAACACGAGTGGGAGTAGCCAGCTCGACATCATCGACGTGGGTAGGGACTCCCCCACCCGACTCGGGACCTGGGCGCTGACGGCGCACGACGAGGCCTGGGCCGACGTTCCGTACCTGCTGCGCGTGCTCCACGATGTCTGGGTGCAGGACGAGGTTGCCTATCTCGCCCACTGGGATGCCGGCGTCTGGCTGCTGGACGTGAGCGACCCCACAGCGCCGGTGGTGCGAACCCATCTCGGGGAGCGCAGCGCCGAGGAGCTTCTCGCTGATGCTGCAGACCGGGCCCGCAGTGAACAGCTGTCTCTCCCCGGGAACGCTCACTTCGTCACCGTCGACGACGATGCCGACCTGCTTGCAGTCGGGCGCGAGGCGTGGGCGACCGCAGGAGCACCGCCGGAGGACGGGCCTGCAACGGCGGCGACGGACGGGACCGACGACCCAACGGACCCGACTGCGACGAACGAGACACGACCCCTGAGCGGCGGCCCGGGCGGAATTGATCTGTTCGATATCTCCGAGCCGGCCGCGCCCGAGAAGCTCGCGACCATCGACCCGCCGTCCACGGCTGAGCCGACTATCAGCGGGCGTTGGACGACCGCTCACAACTGCGAACTCCGGGACGGCGTGCTCTACAGTTCGTGGTACCGTGGCGGGGTCAAGCGCCACGACGTGCGGGACCCTGCGAACCCCGTCGAACTGACGTGGTGGGCCGACCCGCTCCACACGGAGTTCTGGACAGCCCGCGTCGGCGTCCCGGGCGAGACGTTCGTCGCCTCCTCGCGAGGGACGGAGAACACCCCGGCCGGACTCTACGTCTTCCCCGACGAGTCGGGAACAACGACGTGGGGGTTCGACGAGCGCGTGGGAGAGTCTTCGTCGACGACGGTGTCCGGAACCCAGTCACCGATGCCGACAGCGGCCCAGAGACCGACGTCGACACCGGCCACACGGTCATCGACTGTCGATGCACCCGGCCTGGGCGTTCTCTCGGCGCTGGCTGCACTCGGGCTGGGAGTGCTCGGGTGGCGAGAGCGTGATGGTGACTAGACCGGGGGGAGGGAGCCTCTCCGCGCTCGAAGCCACCCGAACGACCGTGATACAGTTTCATTAGTTCGGTCGGTCGGTTGCTGAAACCGCAAGCTATGGGTGTCTCGCTCACCAATACCGGGTAATGAGCGAAGAGACCCTCAAAGAACGCGTCGAAGAGTGGATGGTAGGTCAGATGCCCATCATCCGGATGCACGGGGGCCGGAGCATGGTTCGGGAGGCCGACCCCAAAACGGGGACCGTCAGCGTCGAACTCGGCGGCTCCTGTGCCGGCTGTGGAATCAGCGACCTCACGGCCCAGAACATCAAGCGAGACCTGATTCAGGATTTCGAGGAGATCGACGAGGTCCACGTGCTCGTCCCGTCGACGGGTGAGCAGGGTGAATCCACGGTCGAGGGCGGCCGCGGCGGCGAACTGCAGTACGCGACCGAGAGCGCGAACCACTTCTGAGCGGGTCGGCTGGGCAGTCCCGTGACACTCGGACTCTCGCTGGCTTCATGCGTGCTGGACCCCACATAGTGAGCTCGGAGTCGGACTCGCTACCGCAGCCGCCGGCTGTGCTTCCGGCGACGCCACCCCTACGCCCTTCGCCAGGACTGTCACCGTGACGTTCCAGAACGAGAGCGACTGGACGCTCGTGTTCACCGCCGCGGCGATTCCAGACGGGATGGACGGGGTCAGTATCGAGTACCGCGACGGGAGCGAGCGGACGCTCGCGGACGTCCCCAGGCGCCAGTTCCGCTCGACCGGCCGCTCCGGGATGAGTGTCGAGTTCACCGAGCTGCCCGCCGGCACCACAGTGGTCACGACCGTCACCCGGCCGTCCGTCGAGAACTCCATGCTGAGCCTCGGCGCCGGGACCTGCGGCGACGCCGGCGTGATGCGCGCGGAGGTGGCCGTCGGTGTAACCGGCTCGGTGCATCTCCAGACGGCCTGTGAGACGACGAGGTCCGCGTAGGCGGGCTTTGCAGCCTCAGAGCGCGTTCTGGATGCTCGCCGCAACCTGCCGTGCTTTCTGGGCTAACTCGGGGGAGACGTGGCCGGCCTCGACCGCCTCGTCGAGTTCGTCGTCGTCGACGCGTTCGACACGACCGTCTGCGTAGCGGAGCACGTCCACCTCCAGGTCGACGTAGCGGGCGGCGTCGGGAAACAGTTCGACGGACGTGCAGATGTTCACGTACGTCCCCTTGTGTTCGCCCGCCGCATCGCGATAGACGGTCGGGTACCACCAACGGCCTTCCCGGAACTTCGTGAGCGCGGTGTCTCCCTCCTCACGGGGGACCCCTAGCGCGTCGTAAGTGCCGCCGGGGGACATCTTGCGCTCGACGGCGATGGTGCCGTCCGGATCGTACTCGACAACCTCGCCCTTGCCGAGCACGATGCGTTGGCCGGCGGGCTTGCCGTGGTCGATCCGTACCTGGTCACCCACGGACGGACCGAACTGCTCGACGACGGTGGTGAAGGGGAACGGCTGGTCGGCGAGAAAGTCGGCACAGAGCGCCTCAGCGAAGTCGACGCCCGTGCTCGCGGCGTCGCTGCCGGCTTTGATGCGGTGGTGGCCCGGCATCGTCGCCGTCACCCCACGGCGCACGTCGTCGAGCGCGAACCGCGATTCTCTTCCGAACCAGACCCACGCGCCAGCGGTGGGCATTGCAACGGTCCGGATCGGGTCAATCTCCGCTCCGAGCGCCTCGTCCAACTCCTCGGCCTGTGCGTTCACGCGCTCGAGTCCGGATTTGAGGACGTCCATCCCTGCATCACGAGCATCGCGGTCCCAGACCAACCCCCAGCCGTCCGGGGGGCCGACCGAGAGGAGTTCGGTCATCCGGGCAAGCTCGCGGCCAGCAGCGTCGTCAGCACCCTCGACCCGGATGCCGCTGCTCCCGTTCGTCAGTGTCGCGAAGCCGGCGGTCACGCTGAACGGCTCGGTGTCGAGCACAGGCCGGCCGGTGCCCCACGGAGAGACAGCACTCGACACCTGTACACGGACGGTATCGCCTGTCCCGATGTTCCAGTCCACCCGGCGAGACGGGAGGTACCCCTCGATATCGCCGAGGTCGACGACGGCGCCGTCGCCGAGCGTGTCGGTCACCCGGCCGTCGAACACCGCATCCGCGGGCGCCGGGTCGGGCCAGGCGAGCGTGTCGATCTCGGTTCCGGCCAGTAGTTCCAAAACGTCAGACACCGCACCGGCGTCTCCTTCGACGCCAACCCCCTGCCTGTCGTCGGTTGTCTCGACTGACAGATCGTGGTTGTCGGGCGGGAGGTCGGCGTCGAAGCGCTCTCTGAGGACGGGCGAGCTCTGTACGACCTCGTAGCCGGCGTCGAGGAGCGTCCGGGTGAGAGCGGTGGCGTAGATTCCACGGATACGGACACTCGCCGCGCGATCGGCCGAACCGTCGGTCATGGAAGTGGGTTCGGGAGGGAGGGACAGGTAGGTGACGGTTCCGGCCGACGCGATGGCGTCCGCCAAGCCGTTCCGGCACCGCGGAAGATTAAGTTGCTCGCGTGTCTTTTCCCAGTATGGCGAGCGACCGCGATCCCGTCGAGGAATCGTCCACGAGCGGTGTCGACCTCTACGGGATCGCCACGTGGGAGCCCCGCTCGCGATTCGACCGGCTGGCGGCCAGGCTCTATCGGCTCCTGACGCTCACGTCCCGGGTCGTCATCGTTGGGGCGGCGTTCATCATCCTCGTCGCCATCGGCGGGCTCTCCGCCATCGCCGACCCACAGACGGCGGTGCTCACGCTGCTGTCGGCGGCGCCCGCGCTCGGCCTCGCTGGCTACGTCTGGTACACCGACGTAACCACCGAACCGCTCTCGCTGCTTGTGGGGACGTTCTTCCTCGGCGTCCTGACGGCGACGTTCGCGGCCGTGGTCAACAGCTCCCTGCAGCCATGGTTCGAGGGGCTGGCGTTTCTGGGCTCGGTACTGTTTTTCTTCCTCGTCGTCGGCCCCGTCGAGGAGACGGTGAAGCTGCTGGCCATCCGGCTGTTCGCCTACGGAAGTGACCGCTTCGACACCGTGCTCGACGGCGCGGTGTACGGCGCGATGGCTGGGCTCGGCTTCGCGTTCATCGAGAACGCGCTCTACATCCGCCGCAGCGTCCCGGTCGCGGACCTCGAGTTCGGCGTCTCGCTCATCGGCATCGGCGGCGGCATCACCGCCGTCCGGGCGGTGGCTGGTCCGGGCCACGTCATCTACTCGGCTTTCGCGGGCTACTACCTCGGGCTGGCGAAGTTCAATCCGGAGCACCGGGGTCCCATCGTTATCAAGGGGATCCTCATCGCGGCGTTCGTCCACGCCCTCTACAACTCGACGATCGATATCGCAACCGGCCTCATTCACGTCGGGACGGGGCTGCCGGTGCTCGTCTCGTTCCTGCTCTACGTCGTCGTCTACGACGGAGTGTGGGGCTATCTGCTGTTCAAGAAGATCCGGGCCTACCGGCACGCGTACGACAGTGCGGACGCTGGCGGCGATGTCACTGTCGATAGCTCGTTCGAGTTCGACACCCAAGAGCAAGAGGAACTGGAACGGAACTGAGCCTCAGTTTACAAAGCCGCGGCAAAGGCTCCACGCGGCCGACACGGGGTCGGCCGCAGGTCGCGGGCCGCGCCTTAGTTCAGCTTCTCGCGCGAGATGCCGACGCCGGTCGGCGTGATGACAATCTGGTCGTCACCTTTCTGAACGATATCACCGTCGACCTCCTGGGCAACCTGCCGGAGTTCGTCGATGATGCGATCACTCGCGCTGTCGGTGGTGGAGTGGCGCGTGATATCGGCGATGACGAGATCGCCGTCGTAGACGGCGTCCTTGATGGCGATGACGTCCTGCTGCCCGGAGATCTCCGCGAAGTGGACGCTCATGCTGCTGGCGCTACCTGCGCTCTCGAAGTCTTCCTGAAGGTCGAGTGTGACGTAGTCCTCGGTGTCGCGGTTGCCGCCGCCGCCGAGGATTTTGCTCATGATTCCCATACAACCGAGAACCAGTGCTGTCCCATTAGTTCTTGCGCCAGGCGTTCTCGTCGGTAGTTCGACAGGATTTTGACGCTCTCGGCCCACCCGTCGAAATATGCCCTCCCGCAGAGCCGCACTCATCGCGTTTGGTACCGGTGTCGCTGCCGCGACGGCCGGCTGTCTCGAACAACTCCAACCCGGCGCCACGAAGCCGCCGATCGACGGTCCCTGTGCTCCCGCTCCCGAGACGTGGTCGACCGCGGGCGGCGACGCCGGACGCACCGGACAGACCGCAACTGCAGCGCCACCGGCCGATGCCGACTCGTCACCGCTCCGACTCGGAACGCGCGAGGAGAGCGGGCGACGACTCGCCTCCTCGACGCCGGCTATCGGGAACGGAACGGCGTTCGTCTCCGTTGCCGGGGGCGTCGTCGCAGCCATGCCGGGCGATGAACCGCGCTGGGCCGCCGACCTCGAGGACCAGTTCGATGCGGTGCCGGCGGTCGGCTGTGGTGTCGTGTTCGCCGCTGGTCTGAACGAGACCGTGGCGCTGGACCCTGATACAGGCGAGGTGCTCTGGCGGCGCGACGGCGGCAGCCACGAGGAGACGACAGTTGCCTACCGGGACGGGACGCTCTACGTTGGCACCCACGGCCCGCGCGTCCTCGACGCCAGAACCGGCGAGGAGCGGTGGCGGGCCGACGGCGGCCAGACGCTTGCTGTCAGCGACGACGGCGTTTACGCCGCCGAGTTCAGCAACGGCGAGGGCGACCTCTACGGCTACGACCCCGACGGAGAAGAGCGGTTCCACCTCTCGCTCGGGAAAATCGTCGGTTCGCCCACCGTTGCTGACGGGACAGTGTACGTCGTCGACAACGACGGCACCGTTCATGCCGTCGACGCTGTGACCGGAGCGATGGACTGGTCCCAGTCATCGCTCGACAACGGGAAGCTATTCACCGGACTCGCGGTTCGCGACGGGACGCTGGTGCTCCCCGCGGGCCACGGCAGCACGAGCTACGGGATCGACACGGCGACGGGAGAGGTGCTCTGGGCACAGCAGACCGCGATGGTCACCGGGCGACCGGTGGTTGGGCCGGACTGGGTCGCGTTCGGCCGGACGAACGTCGGCGTCGCCGTGTACGACCTCGAAACCGGCGAACACCGGCGTACGTGGTCGCGCGAGGCGTACGACCTCGGCGTCATCAGGGGGCTCGTCCCGGTCCAGGACGGGCTCATCGTCGACGGCGGGGGTCCGACGGGGCTCAGCCTGCTTTCCTGAGTCAATTCCCGAGGCTGTGGATCCGAGCCGACTTCCGCAAGAGGACCACTTTTGCCGTCCCGGTCCCCACCGACGGCTGTGACTTTCAGTATCTGCGTTCGCGAGGAGTACGAGGACGAAGCGGGGGACGACCAGTTCCGGTTCGGGGTCGCCGTCACTACCCGACTGCCGGCGGTCGGGACGCTCTGTCCGTTCGCGTCCGAGAACGGCGCGGTGGCGACCCAGAGCCTGGTCAACGTCGAACTCGGCGAGAAGGGTGTCGAGTATCTCGACGACGGGCTCGCCGTCGAGGACGCGCTGCAGTCACTGCTGAACGCCGACGACGGCGCCGAGAACCGGCAGCTCCACGGCGTGGATGCCGACGGCACGTTCACCTTCTCCGGTGACGAGTGCAAGGGCTGGTACGGCCACACCAGTACCGACCGCTACAGCGTCGCGGGCAACCTCCTCACCGGTGAGGCGGTTATCGAGTCCGTGGCCGAGACGTACGAGGATTCGGGACGGGACGAGCCACTGGCAAAGCGCCTCGTTGACGCGCTGGGCGCCGGCCACGCCGAGGGCGGGGACAAGCGCGAGGACCTGCACGTCCAGAGCGCCGCGCTCAAGGTCCGGACGACGGAGGACGAGGAGCACTCGCCGTACTACAACGACCTGCGTGTCGACGCCACCGAGACGCCGGTTCAGGACCTCCGGGAGACCTACCGGCTGGCCAACGAGGGGTTCGCCGAGGCGATGGACCGCTACGAGGAGGCGATGGAGGAGGACGATATGGGCGCAGCCGAAGAGGAGTAACGAGGGAGGGAAACGGCGAGCGAAGCGAGCCGGCACACTGCCTTGGGAACGCTCACGAGTCGCGTTTCGAGGTGGTTTGTCTCCGCTCGCAGAGCGAGCGGAGTTTCCCCACCTCGGTGTTTCCGCCTCCCCCGGTTTGATAGGCACGCGCGAACATTCCTCGCCCGTGTCAGTAGACGAACCCACCGAGGACGCCCCCGAGGCCTACGGCGACCTCCTCGACCAGTACCGACAGATAAGCTACCTGAACGACGCCAGCGGCGTGCTCGGCTGGGACCAGCAGGTGATGATGCCCGAGGGCGGTACCCCGGCCCGAGCGAAACAGCTCTCGGCGCTCTCCTCGGTCACCCACGACCTGATGACCAAAGACGAGTTCGCGGACGCGCTCACGGCCGCCGAGGATGCCGTCGACGACTTCGACGAGGGCCAGCGCGCCTCGGTCCGGGAGATCCGCCGCGACTACGACCGCACCGCCGACGTGCCGAGGGAGTTGATCGAGGAGCTCGCCGAGACGACGACCGAGAGCCAACAGATCTGGCAGGACGCGAAAGCCGATGACGACTTCGAGATGTTCGCTCCTCGCCTGGAGAAACTCAAGGACCTCTCGAACCGCCGGGCGAACCACATCAGCCCCGACCAGCCGTCCTACGAGGTGCTCTACGAGGACAGCGAGCCGTATCTCCCCCTCGAGCGCACTGAGGAGATCTTCGACCGGCTAAAATCCGAGCTCGTCCCGCTCATCGACGAGATCACCGAGCACGGCGACGAGCTGGCGTCGCCGTTCGCCGGCGGCGAGTATCCCGAGGAGAACCAGCAAGCGCTTTCGGAGGCCGCACTCGACCTCATCGGCTACGACCGGGACCACGGTCGGCTCGACGCCTCGGCCCATCCGTTCACCTCCGGCAACCAGTTCGACGCCCGCGTCACCACACGCTTCAAGCCGGACGACCCCATCGACGCGCTGACGGCGACGATTCACGAATACGGCCACGCGAGCTACATGCTCGGGCTCTCCAAGGAGAACTACGGCACGCCGCTTGGCTCCTCGCTCTCCTCGGGCGTCCACGAGTCCCAGAGCCGCTTCTGGGAGAACCACCTCGGTCGAACGAAGCCGTTCTGGGAGTTTTTCCTCCCCACGGCCAAAGAGCACCTCGACGGCATCGACGACGTGACGGTCCAGGAGGCCTACGAGGCCGTCAACCGCATCTACCCGAACAACCGTATCCGGGTGGAAGCGGACGAGCTCACCTACCACCTCCACATCATCCTCCGATGTGAGATCGACCGCGCCTACGTCGAGGGCGACCTCGACGTCGAGGAGATTCCCGAGGTCTGGAACCAGAAGATGGGCGAGTATCTCGGCGTCACGCCGGACACCGACGCCGAAGGCTGTCTGCAGGACATCCACTGGACCTCCCGGTTCGCCGGCTTCCAGGGCTACACGATCGGCTCCGTCCTCGCCGCCCAGCTCGACGCCGCGATGCGGAAGGACGTCTCCGATGTCGACGACAAGATCCGAAACGGGAACTTCCAGCCGATGCGTGACTGGATGAACGAGAACGTCCACGCCCACGGGCAGAAGTACCCGACCGACGAGCTCGCCGAGGAGGCAACAGGCGAGCCGCTGACGGCGGATTACTTCCTCGACTACGTGAACCAGAAGTTCACCGACCTCTACGGGCTGTAAGGCGCTGAACGCGTTTTTCTCAGTCTTCTTTGTGCGGGTTTGACCAGCGGTGGGAGCTGTCGCACTCACCTACAACCTCGTGAATCTCGACATACTCGTGAACTACGACGACGAAAACGCACCCGTCCGGCTATAATCCAGAGCAGGCCACCGTGACTGGGAAGCCAAATTCCTCAAGTGGTCTGTCGGAACGGGACAGAAAGCGATTCTTCCTGGTGAAAGACACCCTCGCTGTGAAAGAGGCCGCTGAGCGAGGCGTGGAGCGTCAGTTGTCGCCACCTGTAACAGAGTCACGTTTCGGTGTCTGAAACGTCGGCTAACTGCGGATCTCCTCTCCTCTCATAAGGTTGGAAACGAGTAGCGAGTAGCCATCTCGTAGATGGAGCCGGTCTGCTCCTCACGATCTCAGCACCCCTGCAACTGATCCGGAAGCAACTCGGAAAGTTCAGTATCTCACAAAACTAATCAGCTGATATTACGGTAATATCACTTGTCCTACTTTGTGAGGTACTGAAGTTAGACCACCTCAGTCGTCCAGTCGTCGGAGTGCCTCGTCGCCACGATCGGTCGTGACGTAGTAGGTGTGCTTGCGGTGGGTTTCGTCCTTGGGCTTCAGTTTCCGCTCAGTCCCTTTGATTGTGGACCCCTCGTATTTGGTGACGAGACCGATCTGTCGGAGCGCACGGTAGAGGTGACGAACGTATTCGAACTCCATGTCTAATTCCTCAGCAGTCATACGCGGGTAGTCCGGCCCGCTACGCGCCAGCCGCTGGACGAGTATGTGTCCATCGGGAAGGTGCCGTAGGACGTTCACTGCCCCCTCGGGCTCGTCGAGAAATCGGAGGAGATGGTCGCCGTCCCGTGAGAGTCGGTAGTAGGTGTGGTGCTGGCGGACTTCGTCGGCCTGCTTGGCTTTGACGCGTCGCTGTTTGACCGTTCCCGATTCGACACGTTCGAGCAACCCTGCTGTCTCCATTTCCTCACACAGCGATTCGACGTGGTCGCGCTGCGCATCGAGGTGGCCGGCCATCGACCGCGGGTAATTCCCTTCGACGGCGTCGAGATGGTAGCAGATCAGGTAGGCGACGGGGTCGGCCGGTAGCGGGGCCAACTGGCCGACGATCTGCTTTTCGCGTTCGAGTTCGGCTTCGAGGTGCTTGACCCGCTCGTACCGTGATTGAGCGTTGCTCGCTGGATCGTAATCGAGATTGAGCGTGACGTCGATCGAGTCCCCGCGTGGCGTGTCGAGTGTAATCGTCAGTTCTCCGGTCTCCCAGTGGGCACCGGACTCGGACCGAGCCCGATTCAACGCCTCCTCGACCTGCTGGAAACGCGTCATAATCGTGTCTGCTTCCAGGCGGAGGCGGTCGATTTCGGCCTGCGAAACCATCCTCATTGAGTGGTTCTAGCCTGTCCGTTTGAATCCATCGTATCGGACTTGTCTCTGGGCATTTCGAGACCTCGTTCGGGATCTGGCTGTGGACGACACCGGAGGGTTTCAATGATGAACTGGTTGCTCGCTGGAGGTTTCACATGTTCCTTCGTCTGTGTTCTGACGGCGTGCGTGCGCGCTCTACCGTCGACACCACCAGTAAACGTCCGGAACGCTGTTGATAACTCTACGAAAACCGTGTGGGTGGCGTCATCGACACATCATTGCCAACATGACGCAGAGTGGGCCGAGAATCACGCCAACTGAGCGTCCGATTAGCCGACTGCCAGCACGACCATCTCCGACGGGAGTCGCGTCCGTATCTCGACTGGAACCGACTGATTCAGGCCGATAGCTCTGTCGACACCATCAACAACTGATAGGAACGGCGTGCGAGATATCGGGAAGCTACACGCCGCGAGCGACCGGAGGGAGCGAGCGGGACCGCGGCACGGCCGGTGAACCCTTTCCCCGATTGAGGGGTTCGACGAACTCCTGAAGACCGAACAGCGTTCCTCCCAACCTGAGAACCCATCCACACCGAGGGCGAAGGAGCAAAGAGCCACCACCCCCTACCTCCATTCAGTGAAGGAGTACGAGCGCAAACAGCTCCTCGAACGCGTCGAGCGCGAAGCTGCCACCGTCGGCGCCGAGATCCCCGACGAGATCGACGTGCAGGGAGAGACCATCGACCTCCGGACGTTCGTCTTCGAGATCAAGCGCCGGGACACCATCCCCGAAGGGGAACGCGAGCGCGTCGACGAGGCAAAGAAGAACCTCCGCCGCGAGCGGCTACAGCGCTATCAGCGCATCGAGAACGAGAGCGAGCTCAGCTTCGAGGCGGGCGAGGAACTTGTCAGGAGCATCATCGGTATCGACCGGGCGCTGAACGCGCTCGAACAGCTCCAGCCGGTCGACCTCGAAACCGAGGCCCAGCGCCAGCAAGCCGTCGACCAGAAGCGCTGGATGAACTTCCTCAAGCAGGCGCTGGGCCAGGACGACGACGGCGACCGGAGCGGTGGGCGCGGCTCGCTGTAACCTGCTAGGAGGACTTTTTACTGCGAGGAGAGCGCATCGCCCCAACACCGAACTACCCCCACCTCGAACCCCCACCAATGCCCACGAACGACGAACTCGCCACCCTGCTCGAAGAGATGGCTGACCTGCTGGAGGCGAACGGTGTCGACTACAAACCGACCGCCTACCGCCGCGCCGCCGAGAACGTTCGGGAGTATCCCCTCCCGGTCGAGGAACTCGCCGAGGAGGGTGAGGACGCGGTGAGCGAGATCAACCGGGTGGGCGACGCCATCGCGAGCAAGCTGGTCGAGTACGTCGAGACTGGAAAGATCGCGGAACTGGAGGAGCTGCGGGAGGAGCTCCCCGTCGATATCGTGGGCCTCACGAACGTCGAGGGGGTCGGCCCCAAAACCGTCGGCTCGCTCTACGAGGCGCTGGGCATCACCGACCTCGAGGAACTGGAAGCCGCGGCCGAGGCCGGCGAGATTCAGGAGATCACGGGGTTCGGCCCGAAAACCGAGCAGAACATCCTCGAGGGCATCGATTTCGCACGACAGGCCCGTAAGCGGACGCTGTTGGGGACCGCCCGGCCCCTCGGCGAGGTCGTTCGGGAGTATCTCTCGGGCGTCGATGCCGTCGACGAGACTGAGCTCGCGGGCTCGAACCGCCGCTGGCGCGAGACCATCGGCGACGTGGACGTGCTGGCCGCCAGCGACGACGGCGAGGCGGTCGTCGACGCCTTCCTCGACTGGGAAGACACTGCCGAGACCATCGAGGCCGGGACGACCAAGGCGAGCGTCCGCGCGGGCTCGGGTATCCGGGTCGACCTCCGGGTCGTCGACCCCTCCGAGTTCGGGGCCGCACTCCAGTATTTCACTGGGAGCCGAGATCACAACATCCGACTGCGCAACCGGGCTATCGACCGCGGGCTGAAGATGAACGA
Organism: Halolamina sp.; assembly: GCF_036626355.1. GTDB lineage: Archaea > Halobacteriota > Halobacteria > Halobacteriales > Haloferacaceae > Halolamina. Next base: position 26,662 of record NZ_JAZKRY010000025.1, read on the forward strand.
GTACGGGATGTTCGACGTGTCGGACGTCGACGACGCCGACACGGGTGAGGGAACCAGCGGTTCCCGAACGTCGCCGGACTCCGCTGGCGAACGCCAGCGCGTGGGCGAGCGCGTCGCCGGCGAGACGGAAGTCGGGATGTACGAGGCCATCGATTTGCCGCTCATCCCGCCGGAGCTCCGGGAGAACGTCGGCGAGGTTGACGCTGCAGCCGCAGACGAACTCCCCGACCTCGTCGAGGAGGCCGAAATCCAGGGGGACCTCCACAGCCACACCGAGTGGTCCGATGGCGACACCACGGCGGAGGAGCTCGCCATGGGCGCCGCGGAGTTGGGCCACGACTACATCGCGATAACCGACCACGCGGAAGGCCCCGGCGTTTTCGGCAACACCGGGCTCTCCGACGAGGCGATCCGTGAGCAGCGGGCGGCCGTCGAGGGGGCCCGAGAGGCCGTCGGAGACGCGGGTCACGAGTTCACGATCCTCCACGGCATCGAGACGAACATCGACGCCGAGGGCGGGCTCTCGACACCCGACGAACTGCTCGCGGCGCTCGACATCGTCATCGCCTCACCGCACGCCGCACTCGACCAGGACCGCGAGGACGCGACCGAGCGCCTCGTCGCCGCCATCGAACATCCCCAGACAGATATCCTGGGCCACCCGACCGGCCGGCTCATCAACCAGCGCCCCGGACTCACCCCCGAGTTCGAGCGGCTGGCCGAGACGGCCGCCGAAACCGGCACCGCACTCGAGCTCAACGCCAATCCGAACCGACTCGATCTATCCGCGGATGCGGTCCGGGTCGCAGTCGACGCCGGCGCTATCATCGCTATCGGTACTGATGCCCACCGTCCAGGCGCGTTCACGGAGAATCGCTTCGGCGTCCACACTGCCCGACGCGGCTGGGCCGAGACTGAAGACGTGCTCACGACCCGGGATATCGACGGGGTGCGCTCGTTCCTCGAGGCGTCGCCGTGAGCAGCGCTGGGAGCGACAGCAGGGACGAGCGGTTTCTCCTTGACGTGATGCTCGGAAAGCTGGCGACGTATCTCCGGATGTGTGGCTACGACGCCGCCTACGCGCTCGACCGGGGAATCGAGGACGACGAGCGTCTCCGGGAGATCGCAGCCGAGGAGGACCGCACGCTGCTAACCAGGGACGAGCAGTTGGCCGACCGCACCCCGGACGCGCTGCTGCTCACCGAGCAAGCGGTGACCGATCAGCTTCGGGAGCTTGTCGATGCCGGCTTCGACCTCTCTCTCGCCGACCCGCCGGTTCGCTGTGGCTCCTGCAACGGCCTACTCGAGCGCGTCGCCCACACCGGCCGACAGAGTGCCGGCGAGCGCGTCGCCCACACCGGCCGACAGAGTGCCGGCGAGCGCGTCGCCCACACCGGCCGACAGAGTGCCGGCGAGCGCGTCGACGACGAGCCGACGCCGGAGCATGTCCCCGACGACGAGATGGTGTTCCGCTGTCGGGACTGCGGGCAGTGGTTCTGGCGCGGCTCACACTGGGACGATGTCGAGCAGAGGCTGGCCTCGCTCTGAAACATCGCGGTGACGGACGCGCCGGTTACTGGGTGCGCGCGGTGTAGTCGTCGCAGGCCTCCATGTCGTCCATGACCTCGCTGTGGGCATGACAGTACGGCTGCATCCCCTGGTCGGTCTGGACGTACTCGAACTGCTTGCAGGAGCCGCAGTAGCTGTCCCGGTCGCGGCCGCGTTTGGGCTGGTTCTTCGGGCCAATCCTGCTGGGCTCCCAGTCCTCGTCGCGGAGCGGGGAACGACTGGAGGTTCCGTCGACGTTCCCCCCCGGCGTGTCTCGCTTGTGGGTGCTCTCGACGGTATCGACCGATTCGGACTGACCCGAACCGCTCCGCTGCCCAGTCGCGTCCGCGTCGCGGCGGTTCGGTTTCGAGCCTGGTGAGCTTTGGCCACCGGTCGGAGTCCTGCCACTTGCGGGGCCGCGCTCTCCGCTGGACTCGCTCTCGTCGTCCGAGGAGCCACCCTGGACGAGCACGTCGTCGCTCACGTCGGTGACGGTGTCGCTCGACGCGCCGCCGTCAGCGACGCTGCTGGCTGTGTTCCGGTAGACGGTGCTTCCGTCGTCGCCGTCCCCGCTGCGGGCGCCCGGCCGGTCCGGCCCCTCGACGTCCTCGGTCGGGTCGCCGAGCACGCCCATGCTGCCCGAGAACTTCGAGAGTTCGGATTTGGGCACCTCGATCACGCGGGTTTCGCCCTGTGAGGTCACCTCGACCTGGGCGGTACCGCCGGGGTTGTTCCGGGATTTGAAGTTCGCGATGCCGGTGAACAGACACCAGAGTGTCGTCCCCGCGCCTGCGAAGTAGATGAGGGCGACCGGAAGCGTCAGCATCGACTGGTTCGGGCCGAGACAGTTCGTCCCGGACCACTGACAGGGGAACGCGTGAGTGAAGAGGGCAACCCCGAGCAGCGAGAGAGCGGCGCCGATGAGGGCGGCGATGCGGGTGTTGCGCCCGGATGGGAGGATTGCGAACGTGCCGAGAAACACCGCTGGCACGCCGATACCGGCGAGAATACCGGCCCATTCCCGAGCGACCGTGAGCGGCTGGACGATCTCCGTTGCTCCGACGATGATGCTCACGATGATCAGGAGAGCGCCGATGGAGAACAGCCCCAGCCCCGCGTACAGCCGACGGAGGCTAGTCTGGAACTCCGCATCGGGCGTATACACCTCCGAGAGACTGGTCATACGGTTCAAAACCGTGCCCTACGGTAAAAAAACGTGCGTCAGACAGACGTCAGACCTGAACGGTCCGCCGAGCGCCCGGGGGCTGCATCGAAAGGATTACTGTTCGGACGGTTCTTCTCCCCGGCATGAGCGACGACGAGAGCGAGGAAGACGCCGAGCCGGCGGTCGAGCTCGGGACCGCTGGGACTGTCGAGGGCGCCCCGCTTGCCCGCGTGGTCTCCAGGCTCACATGGCCCCAGGAGCGGAGCCGCATCATCGAGAAAGAGGGCGATGCAACGATTCGGACGCCTGAGGGACCCCAAGAGCTCGAACCGGTGCTCGAGGAGACAGGCATCTCCTACTTCGAGTCCCAGCAGGAGTTCACCGAGGCGGTAACGGACGTCGTCGGTCGCGGCCCCGTCATGACCGAGTAAGTCCGCAAAACACGTCCCAGGCTGCTTTTCTGCGTCAGAACTCCGTGAGACTCGACTGCAGTCCCGTGCTCATCGTCGACTTTCGCCGGAGCGCTGCGGCCGAGATGGGGAGATGCTGGGCGACGTTGCACACCGCGCGGTCGAAGGAGTCGGCCGTGCCGTACTCGCCCTCGAAGGCGTGGCGGACCGCCTCCCGGACCTGCCAGACACCAACCGGGCCCCAGTAATCGTCAGAGACGTGCCGGAGGACGAGCACCTTCGCCTGCCGGCCGATGTCGGAGAGATGTTCGAGCACGCCCAGCCGGGCCGCGTAGTACGCGCCCGCCGTCTCGTCGACGTAGCTGGTCCGCCCCTCGAACCCTTCGTGGGCGCTAGCGAGATAGGTTCCGGCGGTCGGGTCCGGGTTCCAGATGCTCCCTGGCGCCTTCATCTCGACGAGTTCGTACTCCCAGTCGCCGGGCGCCAGGATCACCCAGAACCCGTTGCCGAGATACTCGTTGTGCCACACCTGGACGGCGTCGATACTCCGGTTCCCGCGGAGGGTCCCGCGGAGATACTGGCCGACGGTGTCGTCGACGGCGGTGATGGACCACCGTGTCGGGACGAGTTTCCGGTTGGCGGCCTGTCCGAGTGCCCCGGCCGAGAGGATGGTGTTGATCTCGTAGACGTCGAACCCGCGGCGGTAGAGATAGTTGATCGCGCCCTGGGCCTGCCAGTCGTCGTCCTCCAGGGTCTTCTCGACGGGCCGCGGGACGTGGGGGTTCTCGGTGAGGTCCGCGGACTCGGCCGTCGCTCGCGGCCCCACCGGCGTCGCCACATCGTCGCGGGAGACGTCGTAGTCGATATCCGGACGACCGTTGAGACCGACCTCCACACTCACCGGCCGGTCGGCGATGGCGATCTCTCGCTGGACGCCGGTGAACCCGTCCCAGGCGTCGTGCACATCCACGTTGACGCCGGTTCGGCTCGAGTTGAGCAGGCTGGTCCGACGCTCGAACACGTCGGCGATACCCACGCCCTCGTCGTACCATTCGCCGCTGGTCTCGAACCGGCCGGCCTCCTCCTCGTGACCGACCGGTGAGAGAATCCCCGTCGAGACGTTCGGATAGCTCGACCGGCCGACGAAGATCGACGGCGAGACGCTTCCGACCAACGAGTCGCCGCTTACGTGCTCGTCGAACCGGCTTTCGAACTCCTCGAGCTGGTCGAGTATCTCGTAGTTTTTTTCCTCGGCGAGGCGACGGCGCTCGGCAGCTTCGTCCACCTCGTACTCCAGATACTCGTCCAGCCGCATTCGGTCGAAATGGGTGCTACAGCGGCTTGAAAGTTCCGTGCTCCCCATGCAGTCCCTGGATGGCCGTGGCGAACAGGTGCCGCGCTCCCTTCGCCCGGTCGGTGCGTCACGCACCCGCCTCGGCCGACCGGGCGCGACTGGTCAGTGCATAGGGGGAGTGGCCCCGTTTTGGGGGATAAACTCTCGGCGCTGTTGGGAGGTCGGTTGAACGCGCGCCACCCCGGTTCGGGTCGATCTTCTCCTCCTCCAGAATCAGCCCTGTGGGCTCGCGACTCCGCTCGCCATCGGATGAGCGACGGCTGTCGTCGGGCGAACGAACGGGCTTAGGAAGGGTGGGTCCATAGCGAAGCTATGCCGACACTCTCCGTCGATCCGGAGGTCGCTCACGAGCGGCTCCGTGCGGCCGGCGTCGATATCCAGCCGGGGAACACCGAACACGAACGCTGGCGTGCCGAGCACGGCGACGCCGTCGCGGTCGCCTACGACGACAAGGTCGTCGTCCAGGGTGCATCGCCCACCGACATCACGCTCCTCATCCGGCAGGGAGGCGGTCGTGCCCACGCCTACTTCGACGGCGCGAGCCGAGGGAATCCCGGCCCCGCAGCCATCGGATGGGCCATCGTCAGTAGCGACGGCATCCTCGCCGAGGGCGGCGACCCCGTTGGGCGGAAGACGAACAACCAGGCCGAGTACGACGCGCTCATCCGCGTGCTCGAGGCGGCCCGCGACCTGGGAATCGAGGAACTCGACATTCGCGGGGACTCCCAACTGGTCGTCAAACAGCTTCGGGGCGAGTGGAACACGAACGACCCGACGCTCAAGGAGAAACGGGTCCGGGCACGGGAGCTGCTGACCGACTTCGACCGCTGGGACATCGAGCACGTTCCGCGGGAGATAAACGACCGCGCCGATGAGTTAGCGAACGAGGCACTCGATGACGCCTGACCGAGACACAGACGCGGCGAGCCGGGCGGAAGCCGTCCGGGACGCCGTCGACGACGAGACCGAGACCGACGAGGAGCGCATTCCGGATATCCCCGAAGACGCTGTCAGGGAGGCAGAGCGGCTGACGCGTCTCGCCAGAGCCACAGCCCAACGCGAGGCGGGCGGGCAGGAGGACGCCCCGGAGCGCCCGGCTGAGGCACCGTCAGAGGCCGACATCTACCGTGAGCGCCGTGAGGCGCTCGTCGCCGACCACGAGTACGAGAGTCGCATCAGGGAGGAGGACGACACGCTGGTGCTCTATCCGGAGGAGTGGCTGGAGGACGGCGTCGTCCAGTTCGACCGGATCGAGGAGACCGACCGCGGCGTCGAGGTGAGCCTCTCGGGTGCCGGTGACCCCGAGCAGTGGCGAGACGTGGCCGACCACAACGACGCGCTCGTCGACGCCGTCGCCGAAGAGTACGGCGAGGCCCACGCCGCCAACGCACGGGCGTTCGCTACGTTCATGAACAACCACTACGCGAAAGAGATCGAACGGGCAACGGCCGACGAGGTAACGGAGTTCCTCGATGAGTACTATCCGCGGAACAGCTGGCCCTCCGAGATGGAGGCGTCGCTGGTCGAGGAGTCCGTCAAAAAACTGTTTTCGGTGGCCGATACGGAGCGGACGGTCGTCAGCAGCCGGAGCTAACCGTTACTCCTGCTGGTCGACGATCGCACGGATCTCGTCGGCGCGGCTCTCGTCGGTTACGTACCGGGAGAGGCTCCACTCGAGCTGGTCGAGCACGGCTTCGCGGCCGAGTTCGGTCAGCTCGTACTGGTTCGTTCGCTTGTCGAGTTCGCTCTTCTCGACGAGCTCCATCTCGACCAGGTCGTCGAGGTTGGGGTAGAGTCGGCCGTGGTTAACTTCCGTCCCGTAGTACGCTTCCAGTTCGCGCTTGATGGCGAGACCGTACATCGCCTCCTCGGAGAGGATGACGAGAATGTTCTGTTGGAACGCCGTAAGGTCTCGCGCGATTCCCGATTCGTCACTAACTGATTCTGCCTCTGACATTGTTGGATTCGGCACTAACCATCCACCCTCGGAGCCATCACGGCGCCCCCTGTTCGAGAGTGCGTACCGCCGCCGTTCGGCAGCCCCTTCCCGTGATACACCGGCTCGAAAGGTGTTCGGATAGTGCTCATGAAATTATATAAGTCGTAGCGATAAAGGATTTTCGCTCTAACAAGTATATCCCGAAAGGCCTTTGCCCGGCTTGGGGGAATCGTAGAAAGCATGACGAACCTCTGGGAAGACCTCGAAACGGGGCCGAACCCGCCCGAGGAGATCTACGCTGTCGTGGAGTGTCTCAAGGGCGACCGAAACAAGTACGAGTACGACAAGGACGTCCCCGGCGTCGTTCTCGACCGTGTGCTCCACTCGAACGTTCACTACCCCTCCGACTACGGCTTCATTCCGCAGTCCTACTACGACGACGAGGACC
>NZ_JAZKRY010000026.1:0-32992 GCF_036626355.1 Halolamina sp.
AGGCCGTCACAGCTCACGCGCCGGCGCTGGCTCTGCACAGCCCCGGCATAGGTTCAATGGTGACGGCACGGAGGCCGTCACAGCTCACGCGCCGGCGCTGGCTCTGCACAGCCCCGGCATAGGTTCGATGGTGACGGCACGGAGTCGACGCCAGTTCAGTCGCCGGCGCTGGCTGTGGCCCTCTCGGCGGCGCGATCCAACATCCCGCTGCTGGTCGCGTACCGGAAGTAGGCCGCGACAGCGACGGCAGCGACAATGTTCGAGCCCGTCACCGCCCAGAAGATGGCCTCCATTCCCAGGCCCAGCCCCGGCGCCAGCGAGATGCCGAGGACGCTCACCGCATACCCCACCGGCAGCGCCACCACCGCGATGGGGAGCCGGACTCCCCAGTACTTACCGAGGTCGACGAAGAGGCTCGTTTTGGTGCGGCGGGCGCCGTTCAGTCCCGCCAGCAGCATGTAGGTGGCGCCGATGGCCCAGTAGCCGTAGGCAAGCACCTCGAGATACCGGATCGAAAGCTCGAGCCCGCGCTGGGAGATATCGGGGACGAACACCGCCGTCAGCAGCTCCGGGACGAACCACTGAACCGCGCCAACGACCGTCAGCGTCCCTGCAGCGATGGCGACGCCGACCCACGTCGCCCGGGCCGCGCGGTCGGGGCGGTCGGCGCCGAGGTTCTGCCCGATGACGCTCTGACCAGCCTGCTGGAGCCCCTGTGCTGGGACGAACGCGATGGTGGCGATGCGCGCGCCGACCGTGTAGGCCGCCAGCCCTGGTGCGCCGCCGACGATGGTGACAATCGCGACAACGACCAGCCGAACCGACTGAGCGGCGATGCGCTGGCCGCCGATGGGCGCGCCGATATCGACGAGTTCGCGGAACTCGTCCAGATCGAACCCGACGTCGGCCAACGAGAGCGAGAGCGACTCCCGGCTGCCCAGGAGGAAGTAAAAGCCCAGCACCATCGCCACCGAGTAGCCGAGGACGTTCGAGAGCGCCGCGCCCGCGACGCCGAGTTCAGGGAACGGCCCCATCCCGAAGATGAGCAGCGGATCGAGGACGAGGTTGAGCGCGATGGCGAGGAAGTTCAGATACATCGCGGCTTTCGAGTCGCCCGCGCCGATGAACCCCTGCTCGACGGTGTCGCTCGTAACGGCGAAAGGAAACAGTAGCAGGTACGCGGCGAGATAGCTGGCGGCCTCCGGCGCGACATCGGGACCGGCGCCGAGGAATTCCACGAGCGCCCGGGTGTTCGGCCCGATGAGCAAGGAGAGCACCAGCCCCGAGCCGAACGCGAAGAGGACACCGTGGAACAGCGCGCGTCTGGCGCCGGCGCGGTCGTCGGCCCCGATCCGCTGGGAGACAAGCACCTGGGAGCCCACCATCGCCGCCATGATTGGGACGAACAGCAACGCCATGATGGGCTGATTGAGTCCGACGGCGCCGACCGCGCCATCACCGAGTCGGCCCAGCCAGAACACGTCCGCCGCTGCGTTCGCCACCTGGACGAGGTTCTGCGCGACGAGTGGAACCGCGAGGAAGGCGAGCGCTCGCGGGATGGACCCCCCGGTAATCTCCTCGGGTTCGAGATCGAACATCGAATATGCTACACACAATAAAACCAGTGAACAAATACGTGTCGGTGTGAAATAACTTTCACCACGAGTGTAACGAACCGCACGCTTTTCACCACAGCGTCCGATTCATCAGTCATGAGCAGTAGCAGACGGAAGCCCGACTGGCTCAAATCCCGACCGCCAGCGGGCCAGCAGTTCACCGACATCAAACAGACGCTGCGTGACCACGACCTCCACACCGTCTGTGAGGAGGCCAACTGCCCGAACATGGGCGAATGCTGGTCCGGCCGGGACGGTCCAGGCACCGGCGCGGGCACGGCGACGTTCATGCTGATGGGCGAGCGCTGCTCGCGTGGCTGTAACTTCTGTGACGTCGCAACCGGGGGGATGGACCCGCTCGACCCCGACGAACCCGAGAACGTCGCGAACGCCGTCAGTGAAATCGGGCTGGACTACGTCGTCCTCACATCCGTCGACCGCGACGACCTCGAGGACGGCGGCGCGGCCCACTTCGCTGCGACCATCCGGGCGTGCAAGCGCGAGAACCCCGGCACGCTCGTCGAGGTGCTCATCCCCGACTTCGGCGGCGACGAGGACGCCGTCCAGCAGATAATCGACGCAGAACCCGACGTCATCGCCCACAACGTCGAGACCGTCGAGCGCCTCCAGTGGCCCGTCCGTGACCGCCGAGCGAACTACGAACAGAGCCTCGACGTACTCGAACAGGTCGCTCGTGAAGCCGACATTTACACCAAAACGAGCCTGATGCTCGGCCTCGGGGAGTACGACCACGAGCTCTTCCGGGCGCTCACCGACCTCCGGGAGGTCGGTGTCGATATCGTGACGTTCGGCCAGTATCTCCAACCGTCCCGGTCTCACCTGGACGTGTTCGAATACGTCCACCCCGACGCGTTCGAGACGTGGCGCCGGGTCGCCGAGGAGGAACTCGACTTCCTCTACTGTGCCTCCGGGCCGATGGTTCGCTCCTCCTACAAGGCGGGCGAACTGTTCGTCGACGCCATCGTGCGCGACGGCAAAACCGTCGAACACGCACGCGAGGAGGCACGGGCGGCCGCGAGCCACTAGTTCTGAACAGGTCCCGTTCTGGACTGGTACCATTCCACACGGAAACCGCCGTACTCGACCGGGTCACGACCGGTAATTCACGGCGTATCACGAGAGAGACGACCGTTCGTCCAGTTCCGCCGACATGGATAGCGGTTTCTGTGGCAACGCTCGTTTCTCACGACAAGAAACACAGTAACGTTCAGTTTCGTCCCATTCCAGGAGAAAGAACACAATCCGTGCGCCGTATTTCTGGGTATAGTCAATCTTTTAGAAAGCACTATACCTTCGGCGGGGTCATCTACGGCGTATGAAGAGGAGGGTGCAGCCGTGAGTACGATAGACCGAGATCCCAGTGACCGCGTTCAGGTACTGGACGAGGACGGCAACGTCGTCGGCGATCCGCCGGACCTCGACGAGCAGACGCTGATCGGGATATACCGGGACATGAAGTTGGCCCGACATTTCGACCAGCGTGCTGTGAGCCTCCAGCGCCAGGGGCGGATGGGGACCTACCCACCGCTCTCCGGCCAGGAGGGCGCCCAGATCGGCTCGGCCTACGCGCTCCGGGAAGACGATTGGATGGTGCCATCCTACCGCGAACACGGCGCCACCGTCGTCCGGGGGCTGCCGCTGAAGAAGACGCTGCTCTACTGGATGGGGTACGAGGCCGGCAACGACGTGCCCGAGGACGCGAACATCCTCCCGGTCGCCGTCCCTATCGCGAGCCAGGTCCCCCACGCCGCAGGGCTGGCGTGGTCCTGGAAACTGCAGGGGCAGGACAACACCGCCGGCATCTGTTACTTCGGCGACGGCGCCACCAGCGAGGGCGATTTCCACGAGGGGATGAACTTCGCTGGCGTCTACGACGTGCCGATGGTGTTCTTCTGTAACAACAACCAGTGGGCCATCTCTGTGCCCCGCGAGAACCAGACCGCCTCCGAGACGCTCGCCCAGAAAGCCGTCGCCTACGGGTTCGAGGGTGTGCAGGTCGATGGGATGGACCCGCTCGCAGTGTACAAGGTCACGCAGGACGCGCTGGCGAAGGCCCGCGATCCCGACGAGGACCAGCTGCGACCGACGATGATCGAGGCGGTCCAGTACCGCTTTGGCGCCCACACGACCGCCGACGACCCGTCGGTCTACCGCGAGGAGTCCGAAGTCCAAGAGTGGAAGGCCAAAGATCCGATTCCGCGCCTGGAGGCGTATCTCGAGGACCAGGGCATCCTCGACGAGAAGCGTGTCGAGGAAATCGAGGCCGAGGTGGAGCAGCAGGTGGCCGACGCCGTCGACGCCGCCGAATCCGAACCCCGCCCCGAGCCCGAAGAGATGTTCGAACACACCTACGCCGAACTCCCGGAGGACCTGGAGCGCCAGCGCGAGGAGTTCGTGAGCATGGTAGAGAAACACGGTTCGGACGCGTTCCTGGAGGAGGAGTAGCGAGATGACTGAGACACAGAACCTCACGCTCGTCCAGGCCGTGCGGGACGGGCTCTACACCGAGATGCAGCGCGACGACGACGTGTTGGCGCTGGGCCAGGACATCGGGGAGAACGGCGGCGTGTTCCGCGCCACCCAGGGGCTCCAGGCGGAGTTCGGCGAGAACCGCGTCGTCGACACGCCGCTGGCGGAGTCCGGCATCATCGGGACGTCAGTCGGGATGGCCATCAACGGGATGAGACCCGTCCCGGAGATCCAGTTCTCCGGCTTCATCTACCCCGGGTTCGACCAGATCGTCTCCCACATGGCCCGCTACCGCACCCGAAGCCGATCGCGGTTCTCCCTGCCGATGGTGCTGCGTGCGCCCTACGGCGGTGGCATCCGCGCGCCCGAACACCACTCCGAGTCGAAGGAGGCGTTCTACGCCCACGAGGCGGGACTGAAGGTGGTCGTCCCCTCCACGCCGTACGACACGAAGGGGCTACTCACCTCGGCGATTCGGAGCCCCGACCCCGTTGTCTTCCTCGAACCCAAGCTCATCTACCGGGCGTTCCGCGAGGAGGTTCCCGAGGAGAGCTACGAGGTCCCCATCGGCGAGGCCGCGACCCGTCGCGAAGGCTCGGACGTTTCGGTGTTCACCTACGGCGCGATGACCCGGCCGACGCTGTCGGCCGCCGAGTCACTGGCCGAGGAGGGAATCGACGTGGAGGTCGTCGACCTCCGGACCGTGTCGCCGATGGACATCGACAGCATCGTCGAGTCCTTCAAGAAAACCGGTCGCGCCGTCGTCGTCCACGAGGCGCCCAAAAGCGGCGGGCTGGCCGGCGAGATCACCACCCTGCTCCAGGAGCGCGCGCTGCTCTACCAGGAGGCGCCGGTCAAGCGCGTCACCGGCTTCGACGTGCCGGTTCCACTCTACGCACTGGAGGACTACTACCTGCCCAACGCGACACGCATCGAGGACGGCATCCGCGAGACGGTGGAGTTCTAAGATGACCATCAGAGAGTTTAAACTACCCGACGTTGGCGAAGGGATCGCCGAAGGGGAGCTGGTCTCCTGGACGGTGTCGCCCGGCGACACCGTCGAGGAGGACGATATCGTCGCCGAAGTCGAGACCGACAAGGCGCTGGTCGAGGTGCCCTCCAGCTACGACGGCACCGTCAAGGAACTGTACGTCGAGGAGGGCGAGATGGTGCCCGTCGGCGACGTCATCATCTCCTTCGAGGTGGACGAAGCGGGCGGCGCTGGGACGGAAACAGAGACAGCGACCGCCGAGCCGGATACGGCCGGCGAAGCCGGCGACGAAGCCGGCGAGAGCGCGGCCACCGAGACGGCCGAGACTGCGTCGGCCTCGACCGCCGACAGCCGGGTGTTCGCCCCCCCGTCGGCCCGGAAACTGGCCCGCGAACTCGGCGTCGACATCGCCGAAGTCGAGGGAACCGGACCGGGCGGCCGCGTGAGCGACGCGGACGTGCGCGCCCACCCTAAAACACAGGAGAGCGCTGAACCGGCGACCGCCGAAGCCGGAGCAGCGACGACAACGGGAGAACCCGCCGAGCAAGCGGAGCCAACAGCCGAGCCAACCACCGCGACATCCGCCGCCCCAGCCGACCGAGACAAGACGCTCGCGGTGCCGGCGACCCGCCGCGTCGCGGAGGAGCTCGACGTCGATATCGACGCTGTCCCAACCGACGAGAGCCGCGAGGGCGAAGCGTTCGTCACCGAACAGCACGTTCGGGAGTTCACAGAGGGCGGCGTGGAACCCGCCGCGAGCGCCGAAGCGGCCGAGGAAGCCGAGGCAGGCGCCGAAGAAGCCGAAGCAGGCGCCGAGGCGGAGCCAGCCCGCGAGGAGACCGTCCCCTACCGTGGGGTTCGCCGCACCATCGGCGAGAAGATGGCGACCTCGAAGTACACGGCGCCCCACGTCACTCACCACGACACCGCGGAGATCGACAAACTGGTCGAGACCCGCGAGGAGCTGAAACAGGTTGCCGAGGAGAACGGAACCAAGCTCACCTACATGGCGTTCGTGCTGAAAGCCATTGTGGCCGGGCTGAAGGAGTACCCAGTCCTGAACTCCGAGCTCGACGAGGAGGAGGGCGTCATCCGGCTGAAGAGCTACTACAACATCGGTATCGCCGTCGCCACCGACGCGGGACTGATGGTCCCGGTCGTGAAGAACGTCGACGAGAAGGGGCTGCTCCAGCTCGCCGACGAGGTGAACGAACTCGCCGCCAGGGCCCGTGATCGCACCATCTCACCGCAGGAGATGCAGGGCGGGACGTTCTCCATCACGAACTTTGGGGCGTTCGGCGGCGAGTACGCGACACCGATAATCAACTACCCTGAAACCGCCATCATGGGGCTCGGCGCCATCGAACAGCGACCGGTCGTCGCCGACAAGGAGGGACAAGGTCCCTCTGGCAGCCGGCCGGGGGCCGGCGACGGCGAAGTAGTGGCGGCGTACACGCTGCCGCTCTCGCTCGCCATCGACCACCGGGTCATCGACGGCGCGGAGGCAGCGAAGTTCACCAACACGGTGAAAGAACACCTGGCGGACCCAACGAAACTACTACTCTAATGGTCGTCGGAGACATCGCAACTGGAACGGAGGTACTGGTGGTCGGCGCGGGACCGGGCGGCTACGTCGCCGCGATCCGCGCCGCCCAGAACGGGCTGGACACGACACTCGTGGACCGCGAGGCCTACGGCGGCGCCTGCCTGAACCACGGCTGTATCCCCTCGAAGGCGTTCATCAGCGCAACCAGCGTCGCCCACGACGCGGGCAACGCCGAGGAGATGGGGATCCACGCCGACCCCGTCGTCGACGTAGCGGGGATGCAGAACTGGAAGGAAGGCGTCGTCAACCAGCTGACCGGCGGCGTCGAGAAGCTCTGTAAGGCCAACGGCGTCAACCTGATGCAGGGCGAGGCGACGTTCGCCGACGACTCGACGGCACGTATCGCCCACGGCGGTGAGGGCCAGGGCTCGGAATCCATCGAGTTCGAGCACGCCATCATCGCGACGGGCTCCCGGCCCATCCAGGTGCCGGGTTTCGAGTTCGAGCACGAGCAGGTCTGGTCCTCCCGGGACGCGCTGGCGACCGATACCGCGCCGGAGAAACTCGTCGTCGTCGGCGCGGGCTACATCGGGATGGAGCTCTCGACGGTGTTCGCCAAACTCGGCGTCGACGTGACCGTCGTCGAGATGCTCGACGGCGTGCTACCCGGCTACGAGGACGACATCAGCCGCGTCGTCAAGAACCGCGCCGAGGAACTCGGCATCGAGTTCAACTTCGGCGAGGCTGCGAGTGAGTGGAGGGAAGCTGAAGAAGGAATCGTCGTCACCACCGAGGACGAAGACGGCGAGGAGTCGACCTACGACGCCGACAAGGCGCTCGTCGCCGTCGGCCGCCACCCCGTCTCTGAGAGCCTCAACCCCGAGGCCGCGGGCGTCGAGGTCGACGAGAACGGGTTCATCGAGACCGACGACCAGGCCCGGACGAACGTGGACAACATCTTCGCCGTCGGCGACGTCGCCGGCGAGCCGATGCTGGCCCACAAGGCGAGCAAAGAGGGGATCGTCGCCGCGGAGGTCATCGCCGGCGAACCCGCCGCGCTCGATCACCAGGCAGTCCCGGCCGCGGTGTTCACCGACCCCGAGATCGCGACGGTCGGGATGACTGAAGCCGAAGCGGAGGACGCCGGCTTCACCCCGAAGATCGGCGAGTTCCCGATGCGTGCCTCCGGGCGCGCACTGACTACGGGCGAGTCCGAGGGGTTCGTCCGCATCGTCGGCGAGGAGGAGGGCGGTTTCATTCTCGGCGCCCAGATCGTCGGCCCGGAGGCCAGCGAACTCATCGCCGAACTCTCGCTGGCCGTGGAGATGGGCGCGACGCTCGAAGACGTCGCCTCGACCATCCACACCCACCCGACGCTCGCCGAAGCCGTGATGGAGGCCGCCGAGAACGCTGACGATCAGGCCATCCACACGCTGAACCGATAGCGGCCAGTCGACCTGCAGCACGTTTCGACGCGACGTTCTATTCCAGTACGGTGCTGTTCGATAACGAGAGCAAGTAGGTATGAGCCCGACGAACGACCACGGGTGAATCAGCATCTAGCGACGGGAAAATTGCTCGCTCGAACCGGACTGACCGGCTGGCAGAGCCAGTACTTTCAGTCTGGAACGTGTTTCGAAACGTATGTCCGACGAACACGGGAGCTTCGAGGAGGTCCGTGAGTCGGTAGACGGACACTCGATGGCGGGGCTCCTGCGCTACTGCGTCCCCTACTGGCCGCGCCTCACGGTCGGTATGATCGCAGCGTTCATTACGCGGTTCTCGCGGTTGATTCCGCCCATCATCGTCGCCGCCGCGATCGACCGCGTCATCGGCGGCGGCGCCGGTGAGCGTGGCCTGCTCACACAGGCCGGGCTGTTGCCCCCTGGCGAGATCACCGGCGCGGCCGCACGGACCTCGTTTCTCGAACAGTTGGTGATCATCGCGGTTCTGGCGTACGTCATCCGCTCGATCGCCCGATTCACCTCGCGGTACCTGTTCATGTCTACCGCACAGAAGGTCCAGCGGGACCTGCGGAACGACACGTACGACCACATCCAGCGGCTTTCGCTCGGCTTTTTCGCCTCACACCAGACCGGCGCGATGATGTCCGTACTGAACCAGGACATCAACCGCCTGGAACAGTTCCTCAACACCGAGATCCGGCAGGGTATTCGCGTCGTCGCCACCGTGGGGGGCATCGCAGCGGTGATGTTCTGGTACTCGCCACGCCTGGCGCTCATCGCGCTCGCGCCGGTGCCGATTATCGGGTTGGCGTCCGGGAAGTTCCTGACGTGGATCGAGCCGAAATACCGTGGGATTCGCGAGACGGTCTCGCGACTCAACTCCCGACTGGAGAACAACCTCGGGGGCGCACGGGTCATCAAGACGTTCAACCGGTACGACTTCGAGCTGGACCGCGTCGCCACCCAGAGCGAGAAGTACCACGACGAGAAGGTCAGCGCCATCAAGATCCGCCGGGCTTTCTTCTCCTCGCTCCGGGTCGTCACCGGCGTCGTCTTCGTCGCGTTGCTCTGGGTCGCGGGCACGGACGTCATCACCTACGGCGCCGGGGTTGGCCCCGCGCTGACGGTGGGGACGCTCTCGCTGTTTTTCATGTTACTGCGCCGGCTCTACGCACCGATGCGCCGGGTCGGGAAGACGGCGAACAAGTACCAACTCGCCAAATCCTCCTCCGAGCGGGTGTTCGGCATCCTCGGCCACGAGCCGGAGGTAACGACGCCGGAGAATCCCTACGAGCCAGACGGCGTCGACGGTGAGGTGACGTTCGACGACGTGACCTTCAGCTACGACAGTGGCGAGGTGGTCCTCGACGGTATCACCCTCCACGTGGAGCCGGGGGAGACGATTGGCCTCGCCGGCACGACCGGTGCGGGGAAATCCACGCTGCTGAAGCTCATCCCCCGGTTCTACGATGTCGACGAATCGCTGCACGATTCGTCTGCCAATCAGCCGCAGTCCGATGAGGTCGACGAGGGAACTGTCGCTATCGACGGCGTCGACGTCGAGGAGTGGGAGCTGACGACGCTGCGCGAACACGTTGGGGTCGTCGAGCAGAACCCCTACATGTTCTCGGGCACCGCCGAGGAGAACGTCGCCTACGGCGACCTCTCGGTGCTTTCGGGCGAGGGCGAACCAGTGAGGGACGAGGTGGTCGACGCCGCCAAAGCCGCCGAGGCCCACGAGTTCATCACGGAGCTGCCGGACGGCTACGACACCGAGATCGGCGAGCGCGGCGTGAAGCTCTCGGGCGGCCAGCGCCAGCGGCTGGCCATCGCCCGGGCGCTGTTGAACGACCCGGAGATCGTCATCCTGGACGAGGCGACCTCCGACGTGGACACGGAGACCGAAGAGCGCATTCAGGCAAGTCTGGACCGGCTGACTGCGGACCGGACGGCGTTCGTCATCGCTCACCGGCTCTCGACGATCAAGGACGCGGACCGAATTGTCGTGATGGAGGAGGGCCGCATTGCGGAGACGGGGACCCACGACGAGCTCCTGAGGGAGGACGGCGATTACGCGAATCTCTGGGGGATGCAATCGGGGTCGGAGGCTGCTGTGGCTGACGACTAAGTAGTGAGCGTTGTTTGTTGAGTGATTCCGGGAGGGAGACAGGTTGAGCGACTCCGTGACGACGACAGCGAACAGCATCTCGAAGCTTGGACAGTTGGACCGCACCGCCTCCCGCCCCGCGGCCACAACTGCTCGTAGCTCCTTCGTCGCGGTGTGGTCGCTGTCTGCGGTCCCAGAGCCCGAACACCCCACAGCACTGAACGCCAACAGAGAACATTCCCTCACACATCTCAGTCCAAAATCAATCACGGCAGTCAGTAATCGGTTCGGAACCGATTTTACCCGGGCGCCTTCACCACAATCTGCATGAAGGTTTTCGGCTCCAGCGGAACCCGCGGGCTCGCCGGCGAGCAGCTCACAGCCGAGTTCGTCCTGCGCGTCGCCAAGGCGGCAGGAACCGTCTGGGGCGTCGACCGGGCGGCGGTCGCCCGCGACACCCGAACTACCGGAACGATGTTCGCGAACGCGGCCGTCGCCGGACTCACCGGTGTCGGCACGGACGTCGAGCGCCTCGGCGTCACCCCCACCTCCGCCGCGGTGCGCTACGCCGACGTGGAGGCGGTCCCGGTCGTGGTCATCACCGCCTCACACAACCCGCCGGAGTACAACGGCGTCAAACTCGTCGGCGCCGACGGCGTCGAGCTCTCCGTCTCCGCGCTCGAGCAGATCGAGCAGCGACTGCTTGCCGAGGAGTTCGAAGTCGCCAACTGGAACGAGGTCGGGTCGACCACGCACGTCGACGGGGTCAACGACGATTACGTCGGGGAGCTCCTGAGCGCCGTCGACCGGGAGGCCATCACCGACGCCGATCTCACCGTCGCACTCGACCCCGGCCACGGTGCCGGGGCGCTCACCAGCCCGGAGTTCTTCCGCCGGCTGGGCTGTGACGTCGTCACCGTCAACGGCCAGCCCGATGGCCATTTCCCCGGCCGTGAACCCGAGCCAGTCCAGGAGAACCTCGACGACCTGGGCCGGCTGGTCCGGGCAACCGACGCCGACGTGGGGATCGCCCACGACGGCGACGCCGATCGCGCCATCTTCTTCGACGAGAACGGCGAGTACGTCGAGGGCGACGCCTCCCTGGCCGCGCTGGCTGCCGAGGCCCTCGAGCCCGGCGACTCCACGGTGGCGGCGGTCAACGTCTCCCAGCGCCTCGTCGACGTCTGTACCGACATCGGTGCCGAACTCGAACTCACGCCAATCGGCGCGACCAACATCATCACCCGGATTCAGGAGCTCCGGGCCGAGGGCGAGCGCGTCCCCATCGCCGGCGAAGGGAACGGGGGCATCTTCTTCCCGGAGTTCCGGCTGGTCCGGGACGGCGCGTTCATCGGTGCGAAGTTCCTCGAACTGCTGACCGACGCCACCGTCAGCGAACTGGTCGCCCCCTACACTGACTACGTCAACGTCCGCCGAAACCTGCGCTACGACGACGGGAGCGAACTCACAGCGATGCTCGGCGCCGCCGAGGTGTACGCCGACGAGGCCGACGTCGAAGCCGAAACCATCGACGGCTACCGCCTCAGCTACGGCGACGCGTGGGTGCTGGTCCGCCCCTCCGGCACCGAGCCGAAAGTGCGGATCTACGCCGAGGCCCGGGATATGAACCGAGCGACTTCGCTCGTCCGCGCCGTCGAGGACGAGTTAGAAGACGCGCGTCAGACGTAGCCGTTCGCCAGTCACGGCCGGGACGGAAGCGCCCAGTTCGGCCTACTGATACAGGAGCTCAGCCAGTCGCTCGCGCTCGTCGCTGAGTCGGTCGTACTCCTCCTCGTGGACACCCGTTCGGAGCGCCTCCCGCTGGTCCGCCGAGAGCTCCTCCTCCGCAACGGCGGCCTCCCTGAGCCGCTCGTAGTCGTCGCGGCGGGCCAGCGAGCCCAGTTCGCGGGCGAGCGCGACGGTCTCCTCGTCGGCGAACCGACCGACGACCGACACGAGCTCCGTGGAGAGATGGCGCAGTTCGTCGGCAGTCGGGGGTGGGTTCCCGACCGTTAGCGGCTCCGATTCCAGCCGGTCGAGATACGTGCGGTGAACCGGCACCGTGGTGCGGAACGCCGTGGTGTCCTCGACGTAGTGGTCGAGTTTCGACTGGGAGAACCCTGCGTACTTCAGGAGCGTCGGCACGGCCTCCTCGCCAGCGGGGTGGTTCTCGACGTACTCCACCAGTTCCTCGGGGGGCTGTTGGAACCCAACCAGCGGGAAATGTCGTGTCGTCCGGACGAACCTTAGCAGCTCCCGCGCTGGCGCCGCCGAGCGGTACTCCTCGAACGCCTCCCGGACCGCGCTGTTGTAGCGGTCGATCGGCTCGGTCAGCGTCTCCGTCGGTGCCGAGAGGTCCACTTCGCCGAGCTCCCGGAGCCGGTCGAGTTCGTCGAGCCGCCTCTCGATCGCGTTCAGGCGCTTGGTGATCGCGTGCTCGGCATCGTCGACACGCTGTTGGGCGACCTGGCGCTCGTCGAACAGTGCGGCGACCTCACCCGCGACCGAGAGTGCCTCGCGGGCGTGCTCGATATCGCTCTTGGAGATGGTGCGCTGGTCGAGTGCCTCGTTGGCTTCCTCGAACTGCTCGCGTTCGGGCAGCTCCTCGGGGAGGCCCTCGACCAGTTCGACGAAGAGGCTCTGGAGCTCCAGATACGCCTCGAAATCCCCTGTCCCGGTCGCCGAGTCCTCGTAGCGCGCGAGCAGGGTCAACGCCTCGTCGACAGCGTCGTCGACGGCCCTGACTGACTGCTCGCCGTGGCTAGCGATGCGTGATTCGACCGCCTCGCGCTCCTCGCGGGCCGCCTCGAGTTCGGTCGCGAGCGCCTCGACGTCGGGCTCGTCGGGCACTGTCGTCATTTGCCGTACGCTTCCTCGGGGTCGAACACCTGTTCACCCGTCGTTTCCACCGCGAGCGACTGGCCGTCCTCGGAGACAGCCTGGACGGAGCGGTGGAAACAGGAGCGGAAGCCGGTGTGACAGGCACCGCCTTCCTGCTCGACAACGTAGAGCAGCGTGTCTGCGTCGCAGTCGACCCGGACGTCCACGACGGACTGTGTGTTGCCGCTGGTTGCACCTTTCTCCCAGAGCTCGTCGCGTGAACGGGAGTAGTAGTGCGCAGTGCCCGTCTCGACGGTCAGCCGGAGCGCTTCCGGAGAGACGTAGGCGAGCATCAGCACCTCGCCATCGTCTGCGTCCTGTGTCACCGCTGGGACGAGCCCGTCATCGCCGAAATCGACGGGGAGGTCGGGAGCATCGGTCATGGTCAATAGCTCGTCGTTCTGCCCCATACGTCTTTTCGCCTACGATTCCATCTCAGACCATCCCGACGGCCACCAGAAGGCCGTAGAGCAGGTCGCCGTAGGTCACCGCGACGACGAGGCCGACGAACATGGGGACGATGAACGGCAGGCCCGGCGAGATCCAGACCTCCTCACGCTCGACGACGGTCTCCAGTCCCTCCCGGAGCGTGTCGGTGTCGGTGCCGTACGCCGAGTACTGGATTTCCTCCAGAAATCGCTCGGCGGCCCACGGGTCCTCGATGGGAGTTGGGTGCTCGTCCTCGCCGCCGTCCGACTGGAGTGGTCCCTCGTCATCGCCCGCCACCCCGCCAGCGTCGACGGCGCCGTCGGTCGGCGGATAGGTCTCGCACACGCTCTCCGGGTTCCGGTACCGAGTCGAATTCAGGCGGAGTTCCGCGAGCGAACAGCCCCGCCACCGGAGATACATCCGGAGCGCGTCGAGGTCCAGCCCCGAGCGGCTGAACCCCTCGCGGGTCTCGAACAGGCGACCGTGAACCGCCGGCAGTTCCACGACGGGGACGACCCGGCCGAAGAACATCGCGTTCCCGATTCGGCCGGCGGCGACGTTCCGGGCCGCCAGCACGAGCGGGAACGCCATTCCGACGAGCACGGTATCGGTGAGGATGCTGAGCGAGAAGACGCCGACTGCGGTCGGCTGAACCGGTAGCACCGACGGGAGGCCCAGTGCAACCAGTGATTCGGGGAGGAAGTAGGTCGGGTAGGTCGGAAAGAGCACGGCGAGTGCCATCAGCGCCTTGGCGTCGGCGCCGCCGAAGCCGCCGATGCGCCAGAACCCGTAGCCAAGCGGTGCGACGAAGAGGACGCTCACCCCGACCTGGACGAGGCGAAGCGTGCCGAACCGGCCGGTGAACGGGTACCAGCGCAGCAGGTCGACCGCGAGCAGCACGATTCCCAGCCCGCCGAGCACGTACCACACCCGGTTGGGCACCCGCCGGGTGCGGACGTCCCGGAGCGCCGCCCAGCCGAACAGGGGGACCGCAAGCAGGCGAAGCAGGTCCCCGAGGCCCTCGAACATACCCGCAACCCATCGGCTACGTGGAAAGGGTTTATGAAAAACTGGCGCTGGCCGGCGCGTGCCGGACGCCACGGTGAGTCGGCGGCGGCCTCAGATGACGCGGTTCTGGAGGTAGTCCAGGTGCTTTGCGTTGTAGACGATCCTGACCTCGTCGGCGGCCGGCGAGCCGATGCAGGTCAGGCGGACGTCCTTATCTTCGACCTCCTCGTCGGAGAGGATCTGCTGCATGTCCATGTCGATCTCCCCCTCGAAGACGATGGCTGCGCAGTTCGCGCAGGCGCCGGCGCGGCAGGAGAACGGCCAGTCGTAACCCTGTGCCTCGGCTGCTTCGAGGATATACTCGCCCTGGTTCACGTCGAGGGTCCCGTAGTCCTCGTTCGAGAGGTCGCCACCAGCAGCCTGCTCGAAGAGGTCATCGTCATCCATCGACCAGCCGTGGTCGTCAAGCACTTCGTAGTTGAGGTATTCGACGGTTGGCATCACATCGAATTACACAACCCACCATATAGGGTTTTATGGTTCGAGGCGCGGAAGCCGCCGTTGTCAGGGTATTAGGTCGGCCAAAATCATCGGAACAGCTATTTGGCTGGCGAGAAATATTGATAGCTTAGCCGAAATGTCGGTGTTCGGTTGATTCGGTACCGGAGGACTGGACCGCGACGAGGAGCAACTCGTCCGGGTGTTGGGCTCGTACCGACGGCCGGCGTGACTCACTGAGAACGGGTTGACCACCGCGGCCTGGGTTGCTCGCGAGTGTCGCCCTCGCGCTGAGCGCGGCGGCGGCTGTCTCGACGGGGGCCCACGTCCGCGAACGGCTGAAATCGGGTCGACAGCGACATCGACGAGACACTGTCGGGTGTCGCCGGGCTGGAGAACCGGGAGTTGGTGAATCCTTCGACGGCCTCGCGGACCGGCGCCACCCCGCGACGACTGGAAACGAGGCAGCAACGTGTTCTGTGCGGCCAATACCGGGGTCCGCATCGAAGAGAGTAACTGAGAGTGATTGGTCCGAGTCGCCTCGGCGGAGCGGCGTTTTCGCCGGCTGGCTAGAACCGCTCTGGGGCGAACGCCGAGATGTCGACCTCGGGCTTCTCGCCGGTCACGAGATCAGCTACGACCTTTCCGGAGTAGGGGCCGAGTGTGAGCCCCGTTGGCCCGTGGCCCGTCGCGACGTAGGCGCCGTCGACAGCCGGCACTGCCCCCACCATCGGGATCCCATCGGGACTCCCCGGTCGAAGCCCCACACGCATCTCCTCGAACGTCGCGTCCTCCAGGCCGGGAGCCATCCGCATCGCCGCATCCGTCACCTCGTCGAGGCCGCCCGCAGTCACCCGCGGGTCGAAGCCGACGCCCTCCTCGCGGGTGGCGCCGATGACGATACGGCCATCGGCCCACGGGACGAGATAGTTCTCCCGATAGCCGCCCACGATGGCCCATTCGTCGCTCGCGCTCTCGGGCGCGGCGTCCGTCCCACTCGTGTCGAGATGGAGAATCTGCCCGCGCATCGGCTCGACCGGGAGCGCCAGACCGAGGTCCTCGCCGAACGCGTTCGACCAGGCGCCGCCGGCGACGATGACATGGTCGGCGTCGATGCGCTCGGTTTCGCCGGCAGTGCGCTGCTGCTGGCTCGGGTCAGCGCCGGTGGCATCGACGACGACGCCCGAGACGGCATCGTCCTCGACCAGAATCTCCGCGACGGTTCCCTCGACCGTTTCGAGGCCGGTTCGCCCGGCCGCGCGGCGGAGTCCAGCCGTGAACTGCTTCCCGTCGACGCGGGCCGCGCTCGAGAACCGCATCGCCCGCTCCACGTCGGCCAGCGGCGGGAACGCCGCAGTGGCCTCCGCGGGGGAGAGCTGCTCGACAGTGCCCTCGAACGGCGCGTGCGATTCCGCCTGGCGCCGCTCGACGCGCTCCAGATCCGCCTCGAACCCCGGGATTTCGGACTCATCGACGGCGACCGAGAGCATCTCCGTCTCCCGGTAGCCGTGGTCGTCAATCCCCTGTGTCTCGAGATTCCTGACGAGGGTTCGGTAGTGGGCCGCCGCCTCGACGGCGAACGCGAACCAGTCCTCGTTCTCCCGGCGACTGCTGGTAGACGGGGAGATGATTCCCGCGCCCGCGTCGGTCGCGCGCCCGGGCCGCTCGGCGTCGACGAGGACCGTCTCGACGTCGCGCTCAGCCAGATGGAACGCCGCTGCTGTCCCGACGATACCGCCACCAACGACGACGACGTCCGCCTGCTCGATCATACTCGTCCTGTGTCGGGGGATGCAAAAGTCGTTGTGCCGAGCGGCAGGGCGAGGACCGACGTCGGGCGGCGTTACTCGATAGCCGCCCGCCCGCTCGTCGCCGAGCGGATGCGGTCCTGGAGCGCTTCACTCTCGCCCACGGGGACCGACACCTCGAACGCCACGTCCGCCTCGTAGGCCGCCTCGAACTCGCAGTCGACGCTTTCCAGCAGTCCCCGCACGGTTCCCGAATCGTCGTAGTCGACAGTGACGGTGAAGCAATGGCGCGGCTGCTGTTCGGTGACGCCGGCGTCGTCGACGGCGTCCTTCACCGCGCGGGAGTAAGCGCGCGCCAGCCCGCCGACGCCGAGGTTGGTGCCGCCGTAGTAGCGCGTGACGACGGCGACGGCGTTCCGCACCTCGCGCTGCTGGAGTACGTTCAATGCCGGCTTCCCCGAGGAGCCGGTTGGCTCGCCGTCGTCGCTGTGGTACTCCCGGAGCATCACCTCGGTCGTGCGTGTGGGCGACGCCTCGCCAGCCGGAACCCGGTAGGCGGGGACGTTGTGAGTTGCATCGTCGTACTCCGTCCGCACCGCCTCGATGAACGCCTCGGCCTCCTCGACGCTGTCGACACGGTCGACGTGGCCGATGAACTCCGAGCCCCGGATTTCGAAGCGCGACTGGCCGGGACCGGCGACGGTGCGCAAGCGCTCGGACACGTCAGAAACCCACCTTGCGGACGAACGGGAGCCCCCGGATCGCCTTCAGGAGCTCGCCGGAGGGCTCCTCGTCGAGAATGACGTAGAGCTTCGGATCGTCGGCGAACTCCGGGTCGTCCGAGAGTACCTGCCTGATGGTCAGCCCCTCATCGGCGACCAGCCCCGTCACGTCGGCGACGAGGCCGGGTTCGTCGGGGTTGCCCACCTCGACAGTGACAACGGTGAGGTCGAGCACGGGCGCGAGATCCATCAAACTCGGCACCGCCGAGATGTTCTGGAAGATGCGGCGGAGCTCGTCGTCGGCCAGTAATGCGTCGGTCGTCGAATCGACGACCCGGCGATCGACGCCGATCTCGCCGGCGATCTGGGTGTTGGGGATCTCGATCCCGCCCGAGACGACCCGTCCCTCGTCGTTGACCGAGAAGCCGCGTTCGAGCAACAGCCGCACCACCGCCTGCTGTGAGGGCGAGCCCTCGAACTTTCCCATGATCTCGTCGAACATCCGTTGTCCGTGGCTACTCGCCGGACAGGTTAAAACCCCCGCGGGCGGGAAGCTTCTTCCCGGCCGCGAACGGAGAGCCTCCCATGCCCGATTTCCAGTCGTGTTACTTCTGTGGTACCTCCGAGAACGTACAGGAGTACGCCGTTATCCCGCCGCGGTTCACCCCCAACGGCGACGCCCCGCAGTCGGCGGTGCTCTGTGACCAGTGCAAGACGAAGCTCCTGGAAGTCATCGAGCCGCTAACCGAACGGCTCGACGACGGTGCAGCGGGAAGCGAGCGCTCAGCAGGCGAGGCGGTGAGGGACGCAAGTGAGGCGACCACATCGAACGACCCTGGCGAGTCTGGCGTCACGATTGCATCCGCAGGCGACGGTGGGGCGAACGAATCTTCGGAGAGTGCCGAGGCTGAAAGCGGCCCAGCCGGGGAGTCGACACCACCGAGCTACCGGCGTGCGATGCGAATGCTCTCGAACCGGGAGTTCCCGCTGGCCCGCTCCGAGGTGGAGTCGATGCTCGCCGGCGCGTACGATCTGGAGCGCCACGAACTGAACACCGTGCTCGACCACGCCGTCGAGACGGGTCGGCTCCGCGAAGAGGACGGCCAGTTCTACCGGTCCTGACCGTTCAGCGTAGTTCAAGCTGGAGCCTCCGGCCTCAAGCAGCGAGGCGCGTATACGCCGAGGGAGTAGGGTGGGGTAGTTTACAGTTCGCCTTTCGTGCTCGGCGTGTCGCTTCGGCGCTCGTCGCGACGGGTTGCGTCGTCGAGCGCGCGCGCCAGTCCCTTGAACAGCGCCTCGACCTCGTGATGGGCGTTGGCCCCCTCCACCTCGACGTGGAGCGTGAGCCCGGCGTGCTGGCCAAGTGAACGTGGGAAATGCCGTGCGAGGATGCTGGTGAAGCCACCGACGCGCTGCTGGGAGAACTCGCCGTCGAACCGATAGGAGGGACGGCCGGAGACGTCGACGACGACGCTGGCCTGGGCCTCGTCCATCGGCACGACGCGGTCGGCGAACCGGCGGATGCCGGCCCGGTCGCCGAGCGCCCCGTCGAACGCCTGCCCGACGACGATAGCCACGTCCTCGACGGTGTGGTGGTCGTCGATTTCGAGGTCGCCGTCACAGGTGAGTTCGAGGTCGAAGAGCCCGTGGCGGGCGAAGGAGTCGAGCATGTGATCGAAGAAGCCGATGCCGGTGTCGACGCTGCTCTCGCCGTCGCCGTCGATGGTGAGGCTGCAGTCGATCGACGTTTCCGCAGTCTCGCGGTGTACGGATGCGTGGCGTTCGCTCACATGTGTTCGCGTGGGGCGGGGGAGCAAAGCGATTGCGCTCTCTGATCAGGTTCGGTATCGGTTGGTGTTGGCGTGGTTGGTGATTCGGAGGTCAAGCACAGCACCGTAGACAGGACCGCGGAGTGTGCCTGGACTCTGGGACCGCAGACAGCAACACCACCGCGGAGTCCCCAGGGACTCGTGGACTGCAGAGTGCCGGGCACGAGGGGTAAGCCCGAGCGACTCGGCTGGGGAGGCTTGTGGCCGCGGCGCGGAAACCGGTGCGGTCCAATTGGGCAAGCTTCGAGACGCTGTTAGCAGTTGCCGTCGCGAGTCAGAACCCACTTACACGAACTCAGATGCAGAAAACTCAAACAGACATCCCCTCACGCAACGAGAACCGGCCCTCGTACAACGCGGTCCCGACAACCACCGCCGCAGCACCCGCCTCCCGGAGCGCAGCGACGTCGTCCAGCTCAGTCACCCCGCCACTGGCAACCACCGGAATATCCACCGCATCCACCACTCGCTCGACCGCCTCGCGGTCGATTCCTTCCAGCTGCCCCTCGACATCGACGTTCGTGAACAGAATCGAGCCCGCACCGAACTCCTCGTAGCGGGCGGCGGCCTCCGCAGGATCCAGCCCCGTCCCCTCGGTCCACCCGGAAACGACCACCTCGCCTTCTTTCGCGTCGAGGCTCACCATGACACTTCCGGGGTGATCCCCGCTGATACGCCCGACGAGTTCGGGCTCCTCGACGGCTGCAGTCCCCAGAATCACCCGGTCAGCGCCGAGGTCGAGCAAGGATTCGGCGTCGTCCTGCGTCCGGATGCCACCGCCGACCTGCACGTCGTGCGCCGGTCCAGTTGCCGAGATGGTGGCCTCGATGGCGTCGGCGTTGCCCCGCTGGCCTTCGAACGCCCCATCCAGATCGACCAAATGCAGGGTCTCAGCCCCCTCCTCGAGCCAGCGCTGTGCGGCCTCGACCGGATCGCCGTAGCGCTTCCCGCTGTCTCGCTCGCCCTGCACAAGTTGGACCGCCTCGCCGTCCTGTACGTCGACGGCGGGGATGAGTTCGAACGTCGAGAACTGGCTCATGTCTGCGGAAACGGGAACGCGGGGTTTAGGGGTAGCGGAAGCGCCGAACGGGACGGCAGACCGAGAGACGCAGGCAGCGTTATGTCGTGCGGAACGCCCTGTCGCCTGCGTCGCCCAGCCCAGGGACGATGAACCCATGCTCGTCGAGCCCGTCGTCGATCGCGACCGTCAGCAGGTCGGCCTCGGGGTACTCGTCACTGACCCGGAGCAGCCCGTCCGGGGCCGAGACTGCCGAGAGCACGAACAGGTCCTCGGGCATCGCGTCGGCCTCGTCGAACACGTGCTCGAGCACCGTGCACATCGTCGACCCCGTGGCCAGCATCGGGTCGGCGACGACGACGGTGTCCTCCTCGGTGATCTCGGGGAGCTTCTGGTAGTCGACGGAGATGGGGAACGCCCCCGTTTCGTCCATCCCGGCCTCCTCGTCGCGGCCGGCGGAGATGACACCCTGTTTGGCGCGGGGGAACGCTTTCAGCAGCCCTTCGACGAACGGCGTCGCCGCGCGGAGCACGTTGATGATCACGACGTCGTCGAGTCCTTTGACCCGCTCGCCGGTGGTCTCGGTCAGCGGCGTCTGGACGGTGACGTACTCCGTCTCCATCGCGCCGTCGATGATCTCGTAGCCACAGATACGCCCGAGCTTCACCAGCCCCTTGCGGAAGGCGACCTGTTCGGTCTCCCGGTCGCGGATGCGCGAGAGCGTGTCCTTCGCGAGCGCGTGCGTGACCAGCGCGGCCTGGTCGCGGTCCTCGATAGGCATTACCGACGGAGATGGCGCCTTGCGTATAAACTGGGGCGATTTGGAGAGAGGTGGAGACGTGTTTTGCTGATTATGGAGGGAGACAGCGACGGCACTGTCAACAACATCGCGGAGTTCCCAGGGGCGCTGGAACCGCGGGGTTCCGGGCACGAGGCCCGGCCCAGCACTGGACCCCCTCACCTCCCCGCGCGCTCGCCGACGCGGGCGAGCGCACGCTTCCAACCGCACCCGCCACGGCGGTGGCGCGAAGCGGTCGCGCCTTCGTCGCGCGACTCAGCCTGAGGGGTGAACGAAGGGTTCGCCTGAGCGAACCGGTTGGGGAGGACTTGTGGCCGTGGTGCAGCAGGCGGAGTAGCACTATACTCCAAGCATCGAGATGCTGTTTTCGGTCCCGGTCCAGTTGCTCTACGATACTGCCGGACAGAAGTCAATACAGAGTTGCTCACCAGTCTCTGGCTCTCACACGAACTGACGGCCGATTCACGGCGAGCGATGGTTGCATCGTTCTGTCCGGCAGTATATAAGACCCAGCTCCCATGCGTAGTCGTCGACAACAAGCAAGCTGTCCAGAATCGATTGACCAAAGAGATTCCGCCTGCCTCGTTACCGTCCAGTAGTTTCGTTACGTGTGAACGAACTTCCGGACCGTCATGTCCAGCGTGTCCAGGTCCAGAATCGGCGCGTAGCCGTAATCGGGCTCGATGTTGACCGACTTCTGGAAATCGGTCTGCTCCTGCCAACAGCCCGAATTGACCGCCAAGACGTTGTGATACTTTCCCCATCCCAGCTTGTGGACGTGACCGGTGTGGAACACGTCGGGCACCTCGTCGATGACCAGGTAATCCTGCTCCTCCGGCGCGAGCCGGGTGTGGCCACCGTACTGCGGGGCGACGTGGCGCTTCTTCAACAGCTGGTACATCGCCTTGTGGGGCTCGTCGTAGCTGGCGTTCTCCTCCGGGAGTTCGGCGATGACCTCGTCGAGGGAGACCCCGTGGTACATTAACACCGATACCCCCTCGATGGTCACCGTCGAGGGGTTGCCCGTGAACCGGGCGTCGTGGGCGCTCATGATGTCCCGGAGCTTCTCGGTGAAGGCGGGCTGGGGCTCCGCGAGCCGGACGGCGTCGTGGTTTCCCGGGATCATCACGATCTCCATGTCGCCGGGCACCTGCTTCAGCCGCTCCGAGAACGCCTCGTACTGGTCGTAGATGTCGACGACGTCCAGTTCCTCGTCCTGGTCAGGGTAGACTCCGACCCCCTCGACCATATCGCCGCCGATGAGGAGATACTCCACCGCCTCCGCTTCCGGGGTCTGGAGCCACTCCGTAAAGCGGTTCCACGCCTCGGCGGCGAACTCCTGGCTCCCGACGTGGACGTCGGAGATGAGCGCCGCCTGCACATGGCGGTCTGCGGTACTCGGCCTGTGGGTCCGCGGGACGTCGGGGAAGTGGAGTTCGTCGACGAACATGATTCCCCCGTCGTCGGCCAGCGTCCCAGCGACGGCGAGACACTCGTCCATGAGCAGGTCGTCGACGAGCGGCGCGAACGCCCGGTCTTTCATCACCAGACAGGGGAACGTCCCGGTGGTGTCCTCCAGTTCGATGATCCAGTGGCCCGACGCCGTCGAGCGGACGTCGTCGACGAGGCCGATCATCTCGGTGTCGGTTCCGCCGCTCATCGACTGGATGGCCTCGGCGGGTCGGTGGTTCACCCGACTTTTCAACAGCCCCGAGAGCCGTTCGTAGCGGTCGCGGAACACGCCGACGAACTGCTCGTACTCGCCGGTCCCGGTGCTCTGTCCGGTGACGTCGTTGCGAATCTCCGGGGGTGGTGGTGAGCGGTTTCCGACAGCGCTCGCGGTGGGCTCCGTTGACCGATACCCCCTTGTTTCAACTCCACTTCCACTCTCAGACGGGTGGTTTTCGGGTTTGTTGTCTCCAGTTGAAACAGGGGGCTCACCGTCGTCCTTGTTCCCAGTCTCCTGCTTCTCCGCCGGCGGGGGGTCGTTGCCGGCGCCCATATCGGTCGTCGCGTTCTCCCGGATAGCCGTCTCGTCTCCGAGAGACTGCCCATCGGACGCAGCCGAGCTATCGGTGAGCAGGCCCCCCTCCAGCGCTCGCTCGACGTGCTCGGTCGTGATGATGAACGCGTCCGCCGGCGCGGTGTCCACGGCGGCTTCCAGAGCGAGGTCAGGGTCCGCGGCGTTCGCCAGTAGCGTCACGGCCTCTCTATCGGCGTTGTAGCCGCGGCTCGTGAGTTCTCGGACGAGCCGCCGGTGGGACTCCTGTGGCACGCACTGCTCTCCGAGGTGGACGATAAAAAACGTAGTGACCGCGCTCCAGCGATGCCGGCGACAGTCTGCTGCTGGACTCAGAGGCAAAACGAACCGTGTGCTCGGTCAGACGAGTCGTTGCGCCAGAGTGTGAGCGCGTAGAGAACGAGAGCCAAGAGCACGAGCACCTGCACGACAGCCGCCACAACCAGGCCGACGACGAGGAGGGCAACGGCGGCCTTGCGGCGGTTCATACTCGGCTGTTCCTGCCAACTGGCTACGTGTTTTCTGGGGTGACGCTGGCGGCCGAGTCCGGTGTTCAGCGCCGTGAGCAGCGATCAACCCCCTGTTTCGGGTAGAGCACAGACGGTTTTTCGCCATCCTGGAACCCCTTCGCTTCCTATCGAAACCGCCTGATGTGGGATTGTCTGACGGCCAGGGGAAGACTCCCTCCCCCGTCCTCGGAGATCCGCCTGGCGATGACGCCTTACGTCTCGTTCTCGGCGTCCTCGTCCTCCCCGGCAGAGAGCCCCTCGTTGGGCTCGCGTTCGAGCGCGATAGCCGCGTCCTGCTGTTCGCTGTAGCCGTCGAACCAGCGAACGATGCGCTCGATTCGGTCGACGATGTGCCCGGGTTCGCCCGAGCGAGAGAGCTCGTGACCCTCGCGCGGATAACGCACGAACCGGGTGTCGGTGCCCTGTTTGCGGAGCATCCGGTACCAGAGTTCCGCCGTGCAGACCGGAGTGCGATA
Organism: Halolamina sp.; assembly: GCF_036626355.1. Taxonomy (GTDB): domain Archaea; phylum Halobacteriota; class Halobacteria; order Halobacteriales; family Haloferacaceae; genus Halolamina. Next base: position 24,153 of record NZ_JAZKRY010000026.1, read on the forward strand.
GTCGTCGTCGGAGTGGATGACCAGCGTCGGTGTCTCAACCTTGTGGGCGTGCCCGGTCGGAGACTGCTCCCAGAGGAACCCTGTGTCCTCCCACGGGGTCGCGTCGAAGTCGCCCTCGACGAGCTTGTAGGCGCCGTCGGTGGAGCCGTAGAAGCCGGTGAGGTCGTAGACGCCACGCTGAGAGACGGCCGAGGTGAAGAACTCAGACTGGCCGACTGCCCAAGAGGTCATGTAGCCGCCGAATGAGCCGCCCGTGAGGTGGACGTCGTCCTCATCGACGTACTCGCGGTCGGTCAGGAGGTCGACACCGGCCATCACGTCCGTCAGCGTCACGTCACCCCAGTTGCGCTCGATCGCCTGCATGAACTGCTTGCCGTAGCCAGTCGAGCCACGCGGGTTCGACCAGAACACCACGTAGCCACGGGCCGCGAGTGTCTGGAACTCGTGCCACATCGTCCCGGCTGTGGTCCACATCGCGTGGGGACCACCGTGGACCTCGACAGCGAGGGGATACTCCCCGTCCTCATCGAACCCCTCGGGAGTGATGGTCCAGCCGTGAACGTCGCCCTGCGCGGACTCGAAGTGGAGCTCCTCGGGCTCCTGGGGTTCGACGTCGTCCAGATACGCCGCGTTGAGCTCCGAGATTCGGACACACTCCTCGCGCTCGACCCCGACGCTGCCGTCGAGACCGGATTCGCTCGCCTGCTCGCGCGTGCAGGTGAACACGTCGCCGGGGTGGTTCCACTCGCTCATCGCGAAAGCAAAGCGCTCCTCGCCGACGTGGCCCGCGCTGACGGCGCCCGGGCGGACGACGCGGCTCGGCAGCTCGCTGGCGTCGCCCGGGGCGATCCAGACGCTCGTTTTCCCCTCGTCGGGCGTCGAGAAGACGACACGGTCCCCCTCGGGGGTCCACTGCGGCGTAGCCTCGTATCCCAGCCCGCGGTCGATCGCTTCGGTGACCCACGAGACCTCGCTGGTCTGTACGTCGAGCACTTTGAGCTCGGTCGGCTGGATGCTCGACTGCTCCTCCTCGCTGTAGAGGAAGGCGACCTCGCCCGTCTCGTTGGCGGCGAGCCCGGCGCCCCAGCCGCTGGACTCGTGAACCGCCTCAGTCTCGTCAGTCTCGGTATCGTAGGCGTAGATGGAGTAGCGAACTGAGTCGTCGGGGTCCTCGCCGACGTCGTTTGCTGCATAGTAGAGCGTCGTTTCGTCGCCCCACTCGGGTGCCTCGTGATCGATTTCGCCACCTGTGAGGCGTTCGACCTCCACGTCCTCGCTACTCGGCAACCCGTCGCCGATGTGGGCGACGTAGACGTGCGAGCGCGCACCGTCGAAGTAGTTCTCGCCGGAGCGATAGACGGTGCGGTCGATGACCCGGGGGTCGGGCTCCTCGCGTTCGTACTCATCCTCGTCACTGATGTCGACGTCGAGGCCCTCCTCGCGCTCGTCCGGGGTGGTCGACTGGGTGAAGGCGATGCGGGAGCCGTCGGGCGACCAGGAGATGTCCTGCACACCCGCGGGCACCTCGGTCACCTGGCGTGCTTCGCCGCCGCCTACAGGGATGAGCCAGAGCTGCGGGCGGTCGTCGTCTTTGCCGCGGTTGGAGACGAAGGCAATGCGGGAGCCGTCGGGCGACCAGCGCGGCTGGCTATCGGTGCCCTCGGAGACGGTGAACTGGCGTGGTTCCTCGCTCCCGTCGCTGGGTGCCAGATACACCGTCGACTCGTAGCTCTCTTCGTCGTCAGGGACCTTCCGGACGAACGCGACCTGCTCGCCGTCGGGCGACAGACGCACGTCGCCGGGCTTCGCGATATCGTGGTAGTCCGCCGCTTGGACTCGTGCCATACTCCGAGGCCGGCCCTATGAACCGAAAGGGTATCGGTTACGGCCGTGAGGACAGAGCCAGACAGAAACCCTATACCCGCCCCGGCAGAACCCATTCGTAGATGAGTGCAGGAGACGGGCCGCCACCGGAGCGACCCTCCGCCGGGGCAGCGGACGACGAGAGTCTACTCACGCGATTCCGCACCGCCGAGACCGGGCCGCTGATGTTTATCCGCGAGCTGCTCACCAGCATGGCCACCGTCGCAGCGGTCGGCCTGCTGCTGTTCGCGATCAGCGGCGTCTGGCCGCCGATGGTCGCCGTCGAGAGCGGCAGCATGGACCCGAATATGCAGAAAGGCGACCTCATCTTCGTCACCGAGACGGGGCGCTATATGCCCGACTACGACCGCGATGAGACGGGAGTCGTCACCTACCGCGCCGGCGAACAGAACGAGTACCGAACGTTCGGCAGCTACGGCTCCGTCGTGGTGTACAAGAACCCCTCGACGTTCGGGCCGCCCATCATCCATCGGGCGCGCTTCTGGGTGAACGAGGGCGAGAACTGGTACGAGGAGGCTAACAAGGAGTATATCACCGCCGATAGCTGTGCGGAGCTCCTCAACTGTCCCGCGCCCCATTCGGGCTTCGTAACCAAGGGGGACAACAACCCCTACTACGACCAGGCCAACGGGATCAGCACGCCGGTGAAACCCGAATGGCTCGTCGGCACCGCCCGCCTCCGCATTCCGTATCTCGGCTGGATCCGACTGGGCTTCTCCGGCGCTGCAACAGCTAACCCCGTTATTCCGGGTGTGGCCTCCGGAGCAGGCACCCCCATGGCTCCCGGTCTCGCTCCGGGGATGCCTGATTCTGGTCCAGACCCCAGGGGTTCGACTCCAGTAGCCGGCCCGTCAGTAGCAGCGCCCACTGGTTCCAGCGTCGTGACAACTCGCCGTCACTCTGTGTCCGGGGCAGTCGTCGACGCCGACGACCCCAGTGTCGGCAGCCAGCGGAGTCTCGACTCGGGACCCGAGAAGCTGCGGGCAGCGTCGAACAGTGCTGGCGGCCCTGTCGCCGCCTGACGCGCCGTTTTCGCCGATATGCGAAGGTTCCCCTCGACGGTCCAGTTCAGGCCTCTACTTCAACTGGAACAGGTCGAACGATTTCGCCTGAAGAAGCGTTCTACCCGAAGATACGGCGTGGTGCAGTTGAAACGGAGGGGGTTGCCGATGGGTGGTCGAGAAAGAAGCGACGACGGTGAAATTCTCCTGCTCAGTTGTCGAAGCGGGCCTGAACGAAGGGTTGGGCGTTCTCGATATCGCCGAGGCGGGAGTCACTGAGCAGCACTGCCTCGGTTTCTTCGATGGGGACCGAGAGCGAAATCTCCTTCGTGCGACCGTAGCGCCCTTTGGAGACCACCACGGCGTTGACGATGCCCAGCATATCGAGTTCGCTGATGAGGTCGGTGACGCGTCGCTGGGTGAGCACGTCGGCGTCGATCTCCTCACAGAGGCGCTTGTAGATGTTGAACACCTCGCCGGTGTTGATGTTGTGGACGCCGTTTTTCTCAAGGAGGATGGTCGCAAACAGCACGATCTTGCTCTGGGTCGGCAGCGTGCGGACGACTTCGACGACCCGGTCGAGTTCGATCTTGTCCTGGGCCTGGCGGACGTGACGCTCCTCGACGGTTTCGGCCTGGCTGCGTTCGGCGAGTTCGCCGGCCGTCCGGAGCAGATCCAGCGCCCGTCGCGCGTCCCCGTGTTCCTGGGCGGCGAAAGCGGCACAGAGCGGAATCACGTCGTCGGTGAGCGCGTCCGCTTTGAACGCGACCTCCGCCCGATGCTGGAGGATGTCCCGGAGCTGGTTGGCGTCGTAGGGCGGAAAGACGATCTCCTCCTCGCCGAGACTCGATTTGACCCGGGGGTCGAGGAAATCGGTGAACTTCAGGTCGTTCGAGATGCCCATGATAGAGATACGGGAGTTCTCCAGTTCCGAGTTCATCCGCGAGAGATTGTAGAGCGTGTCGTCACCGGATTTCTCGACGAGTTTGTCGATCTCGTCCAGCATGATGACGACCACGCGTTCGTGATAATCGATCGCGTCGAAAAACGTGGTGTAGACCCGGTCGGTGGGCCACCCGGTCATCGGCACCTCCTCCATCTCCTCGCGGTCAGCCTCCAGTTCGGCGATTCGCTCGTCGATAGCTTCGACGCCGGCGAACTCGACGGCATCCAGCGCACCGTCCTCCGCCGTCACCAGTGGCTCGGTGTCCGAGCGATTCGGGTCAGCCCCGCCCGCACGCGACTCGTCAGCCCCGGAGTCCCGAAGCGTTCGGAGTTCCTCAAGTCGCTTGTCGACGACGACTCGGTTCTTCTCGATGAACTTGTTCGCGAGCTGGGCGAGCACCCTGTACTGCGTATCAGTGATCTCACAATTAATATACTCCACCTCGCAGGGGACGTCGTACTTCTGTGAAGTGGACTCGAGTTCCTGGCTGACGAACTTGGCGCTCGCGGTTTTCCCAGTACCTGTTTTGCCGTAAATAAGGATATTCGAGGGCGTGTCTCCACGGAGCGCCGAGACAAGGATCGTCGCCATCTGATTGATCTGGTCGGTCCGGTGCGGGAGTTCGTGCGGGGTGTACGAGGGTCGAAGCACCTCCTTGTTCTGGAAGATGGGCTCGCCAGCCATCAGATCGTCAAACAGCCCCTGGCTGTCCTCGTCCTCCTCACCGAGCATGCGGTCAATATCGACGCCCCCTGTATCGAGGTTCACGTCGGCATCGATGGTCGTCGAGGGCGGCTCACCGGTGGCCGAACTCTCGGCATCCGTCTCCACTGGTTGGCTATCTGTCCCCCGCCAGTCCTCCCGGTCCTCCTCCCGCGTCTCGTCCCCATCCGTCGAGTTATCGTCGGTATCTGGCATGTTTGAAACCCCTACGTTTCGACTGGAACACGGTCCCCGATCCGATAGGTGTGACGGCTGTAAGGCGCAATACGGGCCTTTTGTCGAAGCGCAGCCGCGAGGTACCGTCCAGTTGATGCACTCGAACCAAAAGAAGAGGTGTCGTAAAAACCTATCCCTGTGAGGCTGCGTTCCATTATTCGAAGGGTGGTCGGTAACAGCACAACCGTCGTTCGACGCGTAATCAAAGGGGAACCCCCTCGTTTCCGGTGGAACGAACACAGTGATTGGGGAGGGGTTTGCAGCGATTTTTCGATTTACCGTAGCCACCAGCGCCCACGGTTTCGACTGGATCGACGGAAGACGGGAGGATAACTGGCGGTGATCAGCAGTTGGTCGGGACTCACCCTGCAGGTCGATCGGGAAGTAATAGTATTTTGACACGAAGAAGCAGGGTCCCCCAGGCCACCCCCCTACCCCTTCGTTTCGGGTGGAGACAGTGAAATGGGAGGGGGAGGGGGGACAGTCCCAGCAGAAACGGCCGGTATTCGAACGATACTTTTACAATAAATGGCGCTTGACTAGTCCGTACTGCAACCGCTTTTGTTTATTTAGTAGCGAGTGTGTTCGAGTAGTTACAGTTTCAGTGCTGAACTGGCCACCCCCACCCCCGTCTGTTCCGTTGTTCCACCCGAAATAGAGGGGTGGGGGTTCAGCGTCACCGTCCACTGAAACCAGTTCGGCTGTAAACGGCACCAGTGACAGGCTATACGGGCTCTACTCGACCTTCGAACACCCACTTTAACCTGCCTACACCCCTGTTTCAGGTCGAACAGAACAGCAGTAGGCTGTCACGGTTCTCTTCTCGAAGTGGAACCGAGAATATAGGTCGATCGAGCATCGACGCCGATCTCGGGTGTGTCGACAGCTTCCGTACGTGATCAAAGCCGCGAAACATATCACTGACGCATCTCCCATCATCTTCTCGAGTTAACACGCCATTTCGGACTGTTCTGGACGCGAGTTGCCCCGCGTTGTCCCCACGTTGGCGAAGATGCCTTTACTCGGCTATCGCTATCGATTCTTGCGGTTCTGACCGCGTCTGACGCCATACTTAAGTATATCGCAGGCGCTACTGAATACAACAGCCCTCCGCGCCGATAGGGGGGAAGGAGGCAAAATGGGTCTGCTCACGAGTCTGAAAGATAGTATTACGCGGGTCACAGACGGCCTGTTCGCGTCCGGCGAGCCCAAGCGAATCGGGATCTATGGACCACCGAACGCCGGAAAGACCACGCTGGCGAATCGCATTGCTCGCGACTGGACCGGCGACGCCGTGGGACCGGAGAGCCACATCCCCCACGAAACGCGCCGTGCCCGTCGAAAGGAGGACGTCACTATCGAGCGTAACGGCAAGGAGGTCACTATCGACATCGTCGACACGCCGGGGGTGACGACGAAAGTTGACTACGAGGAGTTCGTCGAATACGATATGGAGAAGGAGGACGCGGTCCGGCGCTCCCGGGAGGCGACGGAGGGCGTCGCGGAGGCGATGCACTGGCTCCGTGAGGACGTAGAGGGAGTTATCTACGTACTCGACGCCACGAATGACCCATTCCAGCAGGTGAACACGATGCTCATCGGCATCATCGAGAGCCAGGAGCTCCCGGTGCTCATCCTCGCCAACAAGATCGACAAGGAGGAGGCGGATATCCAGCGTATCGCCAACGCGTTCCCACAGCACGAGACCATCCCGCTGTCCGCCCTGGAAGGCGACAACATGGACGAGGTCTACAAGAAAATCGCGGAGTATTTCGCCTGATCATGCCCAAAGCAACGAGGGAGAACGAAGAAGAGGCCCCCGACGACGGGGTTCGTGTCGACATGATCAGCGGCGCCCGCATGGAGGGGCTCACCAGCATGGAGAAGATCCGCCTCATCCTCGACGGCGTCCGCGAGGGGAACATCGTCATCCTCGAAGAGGGGCTCAGTCCCGACGAGGAGTCGAAGCTCATCGAGGTGACGATGACCGAGATCAGCCCCGACGAGTTCAACGGTATCGAGATCGAAACCTACCCACAGTCGAGCACCGGTGACGTGGGGCTGTTCGACCGGCTGCTGGGGAACGACAACGACGCGAAGAAGCTCACCGTCATCGGACCGGCGAACCAGATCGAAACGCTCCACAAGGACGAGAACCTCATCAGCGCGTTGGTCTCGCGCAAGTAACCATATCATGCCCCACCAGTGTACCAACTGCGGGCGAGCGTTCGAAAACGGCTCTAAGGAGATGCTTTCGGGCTGCCCGGACTGCGGGGGGAACAAGTTCCAGTTCCACCCGTCCGGCAGCTCAGCAGAGAGAGCGGCGGACAAAACGGCCGAGTCTGCGTCCACAGCAGGGCAACCCGAAGGCGGCGACGACAGTGCTGAAGCGGACGTCGAACGCGAGATGCCCGAATTCGCGGCGGATGACGAACGCGACCAAGCCAGTTCTGCGGAGGCCGTTTCCGACCCGGCTCGCACCCGCGCCGACGTGGAGCGGGAGATGTCCGAACTCGCGGAGGATGCTGAAGCGGAGAGCCAGCCTGAAGGAGCGGAGTACCAGGCCACGACTGCCGAGGAGAACCAGGCTCAGCGTGACGCACGCAGCACGCCGACCACCAAAGAAGAAATCGACGAGGCACGCCGGAAGATGGCCGAAGCGGAGGGGGAACGCCTCTCGGATGCCGACGACGAAGCGGTTTCGGAGTTCCAGCGACCCAAACGGGGTCGGGGCGCCCCACAGGGGCCGCCGCCGGAGCCACCGGACGAGGAGGCCGCCGAGGAGTTCAGCCTCTCTGGGGCGGTCGGCCCACCGGAGGATCAACCATCGCCGAACGCGGCCAGCGAACGCGGCTCCGAAGAGGAGGCGATTCATAGCCCGGAAACCGATCTCTCGACGCTTCGCGAGGAGTTGAACGACCAGTTCGAGAGCATCAAGATCATGGCGCCGGGGCAGTACGAACTCAACCTGATGGAGCTCTACGACCGCAAGGAGTACATCATCTCGCTACAGGAGGACGGCCGCTACGTGGTCGACTTTCCGGAAACCCACGACTTCGAGGACTGAGCTGACGTCGCCACCCATATTTCTCGTCTGAAAACAGTTAAGCGGCCACCGGTCCGACTCCTGTTCATGAGCACGGCGACAAAAATCGTCATCGGTACAATCGGTCTCTCCGGGCTACTTGCGGTCGCGCTCGTTCTTCAGGTCGTCCTCGCTAGCGGGGCCTGATGTTCACCGAGCGGCCGCTGACGCCGACGCTGGAGCGACTGCATAGCGAGAGCGCCCCGGACGTTCTGGTCCTCGACGTCGAGCAGGATTTCGAAACCCTTCCGCCCGCGGTCGCCGAGGAGCTCGGGCTGGTCGTCGACAGTCTCGACCCGGCTGCGTATCCGACTGACTGGCTCCCAGCGAACACGCCCAGCCAGCTCCAGGCGTACGCAGGCCCGGAGTTCACGATCGGGCTTCCCGGTGACGGGACGGTGGTCTGGACCCGCCAGACAGCGCCGCCGACGGTCCTGGTCAAAGCTCGTGCTTCCGGCACGCCCGAAGCGTTCCGGGAGTTCCTCATTGCCGAGGCGTTCGTCGAACTCGATCTCGACGTCCCCGAGAGCTTCCTCCCGTTTTTCGGCGAACAGTACCCCGAACTCGATGCCGCACTGGGGCTCGACGGCGCCTCCGTCTATCAGGTTGCGTTCGCGCTGTACGACGCGTGGGTCGGCCTCCAGAGCCGGGAGCGGTTCCAGGACTGGGAGGGCGAGTACGATGCCCTCTACGACGCCTGGGTCGACGCAGGCGAGCGATTGACGGGTCGCGTCGAAGGGGTCCCGGGCGAGGTGGCCCGCGGCGAGACGGAGTTCCCCGCCGCCACGGAACTCGCCTGTTCAGCGGTCAAACACGGGCTCGACCTCCCGGCCCCGTTCGCGGCGCTCGATACGCTCGCCTACCGGGAACACGGCGCCGAGTACGCGGTGCAATGGGCCGAGAAAACTGTCGACGCGCTAACGGAGTAACGGGGCTCAGCCGAACCCGACACAACCGGGGCTGATAGTGATTACTGCGAATCGGT
>NZ_JAZKRY010000027.1:0-32687 GCF_036626355.1 Halolamina sp.
CGCTCGCCTGCAGTGTTGGCAGATTCCACCGGATTCTGACTGCCACCCAGAACGCGGAGCGTTCTGGTGATGTGGGCGTAAGCGCGAGAAGGGAGAGGATTCGTGCGGTGCCGTCGACGAACGCCTCCGGCTTTCGTCTGCCAATCAGAAATCTCCAATTCCTGATGACGGGCCTCGTGCCCGGCACCCTGCGGTCCCAGAGTCCCTGGGAACTCCGCGGTGACGGTCCCAGTGCTGTCCACCGGGCAAAAGTCCACACCCCGTTGACGCAGTTCGGGAGATTCGGGAACCGTAATGCGACTGTTTCTGGACACCAACGTGGTCGCGGCGTCGACGGGCGGGGAGTTCGCGATCGACCCACCCACACGCCGACTGACTCCTACGTAGGAAACCGTCAAGTGTCTCGCGACCGTAGCCAGCCGCATGTCCAGCGACGATTACGCTCGGGAAAGCGGGGGAGAGTTCAGCGAGTCCGTGAGCCGACAGGATATTCTCCTCGTCTTCGACCGACTCGCCGAGGAGGAGCCACTCACCACTTCGGAGGTCGCCGAGGAACTGCCGATCGGACGGCGTGCACTCCACGACCGTCTCGAGAAGATGCATCAGGACGGTGACCTGGGAAAGAAGGACTTCGGCAACCGCGTCGTCTGGTGGGCCGAGGTCGCACCCGCACTCGACCCCGAGCTCGCCGAGGAACTCGACGCGACTGCTGACGAGGAAACCTACCTCTCGATGGACGAACTTGACGAACGCCTCGACGACGCCTGAAGATGGCAGAGGTTCTCGTTTCCGAACGGGCAGCCGACTGGCTGTCCAACGCCGAACCCGACGTTCGCGACCGGATCAGGAAGAAACTCCGCGAAATCGAGGACTTTCCGGGGCATTACCTCGAACGGCTCTCGGGGTCAGCGCTCTATCGCCTCCGCATCGGGGATTACCGAGCGATCATCGACTGGGACAAGGAACAGGAACTGCTTCGAGTTCGCCGGATCGACAAGCGCGACCGAATCTACGACCGATAGCTGCAGGCGAAACCGAGAGCACCCTTCTATTGCGTTACCACCGCCCCGTCCTCAATCCTCGTGAAACGTCGTTGTAGTCATACGATACGGAATCGCATAATTCGGTGTAGCGACCGCTCGTTTGTTCATCGGTTCGTCAGCTGGATTGTTAGTGAGTATGATCTCGGACGCTACAGCTACCCCAACAGGAACCGCCAACGTCACCGCTTCCGTGACTGCTACCGACAACATCACCGCGGAGTCGGCTTGCACGCTAGTACCGCACCGCCTGCCGCTCAGCGGCCTCAACCCTCCCCAGCCACGTCATTCGGGGTGTCCCCTCGCTCCTCCCTTGCGCTCCTCGTGGCATAGAGCCGCGAGTGCTTCGCGCCACAGCCCCGCGTAGCGGGGCGGGTAGGCAGCGCGCGCTCGCCTGCGGTCGCGAGGCGGGCGAGAGCCGCAGGCTTTCGCTGCTTCCCACTCAGGGTTGCTCGCGGAACGCGCGGGGTGGGTTGGGGACTCGCCGCTGTGCCGTCGACGAGAGCCGAAGGCCCTCGTCTGCCAATCAGAAATCTCCGATTTCTGATAACGGGCCTCGTGCCCAGCACCCTGCGGTCCCTGAGTCCCTGGGAACTCCGCGGTGACGGGCCCAGCGCTGTCCACCGGCCAAAAGTCTTCCAACCCTGTGACGCTGTTCGGGAGATCCGAGAACTGTAGCGATGAACTGACGAGTACGAGCGCCACACGTCGCTCCTGTACCTGATGGAGATCAGGGCCGCTCGTACTCCAGCACGTCGACGAGTCCGGTCGACCCCGCGTCGTGGAGGCCACCGTCCTCCGTGGCGAGCGCGGCACCGACCTCGAGCGCAGTCCCGGCGATGAGCGCGTCACGCGCTTCCAGCTGGATACCGTGGTCCGAGAGCTCCTCCTGAAGCGCTGTGGCTTCTCGCACGGTTCGCTCAGTCACCGCTACCTTCTCGAACTCCGAGGTGGCCGCTTCGACGTCCGAAATCGTGCCCGAAATGTGACCGTAGCAGGCGCCCATCATCGCTTCGTACTGCACGACGGCCGACACGCACCACACTTCGTCCGCATAGGGCTCGAGGAACTCCTTCGCGAACGCTTCTCCGGCGAGATAGTCCGACAGAAGGTTGTTATCCAGGCAGATCATCGGTTCCCGGACTCTTCGAGGGACTCCTCCATCCCCGTGGAGAGCTCCGATTTCGCCTGCTGCATCCCCTCCTGAATGTCAGTTTCGGACAGCGCGCCGAAACCGCTCCAGCGGTCGCTTTCGGTGATGCGCAGTACGACGTCCGAGAAACTTTCGTTCTCCCGTTTCAGGGCCCGCAGGCGCTCGTAGGCCTCCTCCTTCAGAGAGATGTTTTTCGTCCCCATACCGTGTGTGTGTACCCATACACAGATAGGTGTTTCCCGAGGAGACGACGCTACCTCGTCACGACCTCGACTTCGTGCCCGTCCTCGGTCTTCGTGAACGCGTAGTTGTAGTCACAGGACTCCGGATCGCGGTAATCCACTGCCTCGCGAGTCATGAGCGTCTCCCAGAACCCTTCGAGGTCGTCACACGCGACCGCCAGGTGGCCCCACGCGTCGCCCAGGTCGTACGTGCGACCGTCGTAGTTGTACGTCAGCTCCACCGCCATCGCCTCCGCGGGGGCGTCCTCGGGCTTGAGGAAGTAGTTCGCGAACGTGTCCGCTTCCCAGCGACCGGTGTGTTCGTACTCCAGCTTCCTGGTCCACCAGCCCAGCGCCTCGTCGGCGTCCTCGACACGGATCATCGTGTGGTCGATGCTCCAGCGGGCGCCGTGGTCCCGTTCGACGATCTCGATTTCGTGGCCGTCTGGGTCCTTTACGAACGCGTAGCCAGGGTTGTCCTCGGGACGCCGATAGTCCTCGACGCCCTGGTCCATCAGTTCGTAGTAGGCGTCGTGGACGTCTTCGACGCGGACGGCGATGTGGCCCCAGGCGTCGCCCATGTCGTAGGAGCGGCCGTCGTGGTTGTAGGTGAGCTCCAGCAGCGCGCCCTCATTGTGGACGTCTTCTGGGCCAAGGAACACGTTGGTGAACGTGTCAGCCTCCCAGCGGCCCATCTCCTCGTACTCCAGATTGGTGGTGTACCAGTCGAGCGATTCCTCGAGATCTTCGACCCGCATCATCACGTGGTCGAGTTCGTGGCTCATGAGCGGCTATGGGAGCGAGAAGTCGAAAAGGCTACCGGAGGCGGAAGCAGCTGTTCCCCGGTGGCACGCTAGCGACCTCGCCGAGCGCGGAGCCAGAACCAGCCTGCTACGGGCCAGGCGAACACAGTCCCGAGGGGAATTCCCGTCCGCCCCAGTTGGGCGGAGAACCCCCACGAAAGCGAGAGGACGGCGACGCCGACCAGCGCCAGCAACGCAGCCGTGACGCGGTCGGCACGGTGTTGCTGTCCGCTACTGGGGTAACCATCGCGCCCACGCGCGTCGCCGACCGCGGCGCTCGCGAGCGCGGCGACGAGAGATCCCACACCGACTGGCCACGCGAGAATCCAGTCCGGGAGCCCACGCGTGTACGTGAAATACGTATTGATGCCCGTCACGTGCCCCGTCGCGGGGTCCATCAGCCCCCAGGCAAACAGCAGCGTCGTGGAGCCCTCGGTGACGCCGCCGTAGCTCAACATCGACCACGGGAGGAGAAACAACGAGAGAACGAGCAGCAGTCCTGTCCGGCCGGTGGTCGAGGACCGAGACGCTGGAGCCACCGCGTTACTTCCGGACGGTGATGCGGAGCACGTCCTCGTCTGCGAGTTCGTGCTCCAGCCCCACCTGCTGGTTGTCGTGCTTGGCGGAGTCGCCGCTGACTCGGGCGAACCGGAAGCGGTCCAGGAACTCGTCGCCGCCGATATCCAGACAGGCGTCCTCGACGGTCGATCCCGGCGGGAGCACGAGTGGCTCCTCGTAATCCACACCCCGGCCGGGTTTGTCCATGTAGATCCGGATGAGTCCGAGCTCCTCCCAGATCTTCTCTTTGAGCCCGTCGAGGCCGCGCTCCTCCTCCGCGGAGATGAACAGCGCCGCTTCCGGGTCGATATCGTGCTCCCGGAGGTTGTCCTTCACCGTCGGGAGGTAGTCCTGGTCGATCAGATCGGCCTTGTTAATCGTGACAATCGAGGGGAGGTAGACCCGGTTGTCCATGATCGAGTCGATGAGTTCGTCGATGGAGATATCCCCGCGGACGGTCACCTCGGCGTTGACGTAGCCGTGCTCCCGCAGCACGTCCTTGATCGTCTGTTTGTCCATCGAGACGTCGTCGCTCAAGGTGACCCGGATTCCCCCCTTGTGGGTCTTGTTGATCGAGACGCTCGCCGGCGTGGTGTCGAGCCGGATCTTGTTCTCGTAGAGTTCGTGAGCCAACCGCTCGTACTGGTCGATCTCGAACACCGAGAGCATGAAAATCACGAGGTCCGCCGTCCGGACGACCGAGAGCACCTCCTGCCCGCCGCCGCGGCCGCTGGCAGCGCCCTCGATGAGCCCCGGCACGTCAAGAATCTGGATGTTTGCCCCGCGATGTTTGAGCATGCCGGGGTTGACGTCCAGCGTCGTGAACTCGTAATGGCCGATTTCGGACTCGGCGTTGGTCAGCGCGTTGATCAACGTCGACTTGCCGACGCTGGGGAAACCCACCAGGGCGACCGTGGCGTCGCCAGTTTTCTCGACGGCGTAGCCGGTACCGCCACCGGCAGAGGACTGGTTCTCGAGCTTCTCTTTTTTCTCCGCGAGCTTGGCCTTCAGACGCCCGATGTGGCTCTCCGTAGACTTGTTGTAGGGCGTGTTCTGAATCTCCTCGCGGAGCTCCTCTATCTCGTCCTCCAGTCCCATCGGTAAGAATTCGGCCGTCGGCGTCGTTAAAGGTGTTCTTTCCACACCAGCCGCGGCACGCGACCGGCGACGACTTCGTGTCGTCGCCACGGAGACGACGCCGCGGCTGTGTCAAACCAAACGCGGCACGCGACCGGCGACGACTTCGTGTCGTCGCCACGGAGACGACGCCGCGGCTGTGTCTCCAACGCGGCCCGTGATCTGTCGCCGCCTCAGACCGCTGATCGCCCCATCCGGTGGAACTGCCACGGTACTCATTCGGGCCGGCCCAGCGCCCGTGTGGTAACTGAGACAACCCGAGCCCGTGGCAGATACTCCGCATGTTCGGCATCGCTGTCGCCGAACTCTGGCTGTGTCTCGGCGACGCAGTCGTCGCCGTCTCGGGCGTTGCCCTCTTCGGCGGGAGCCTCCAGCTGTTGGTGCTGGCTATCGTCGACACCCGCCGAGTAGTTCGATGGCCCGTTGAACAACAGTCTGAGACGCCCCGGGAGCGACAGGGCAGACTGGCTCGGTCCGTCGACCGGCACACGGTGGTCGATCTGATGGTCAACCTGGTTCCGATCGGCATCATGCGCTGTTCACCGCGCTGTTCGTCCTCTCCCCGCCGTGGGCGATTCGGGCCGGCCTCGCTGCTCCAGTTCGGCCTCCTCCTGCGTCCGTCGGCGGAAGTGGGTTACGCGGCCGACGGCGGGGTGACGACAGCAGCACTGCTGGGCGCCGGGATTCTGCTCCGCGAGGCAGCGTCCCGGAGAGCCGACATGGAGCCGTCGGGCTCGGATTGAGATACCGGAACGTGGATTCAAGACGATTCACGTCGTATAACCGCTATGGAACTTCGCACCGCCAGTCGATCCGACCTCCCCGCAATCAGGGAGGTCGCCGAAGCGTCGCTCGCGGCCTCCTACGATGACATCCTCGGCGAGACCGTTCGAGAACGGGCTCTCGAAAGTTGGTACGGAGAGGGCCAGAGCCTTTCGGTCGGTGAGGCAGAGGTGGGCGCCGGCGGCGGCCTCGCTGAGACAATCGACGACGAGGAGAACGCCGTCGTTGTCGCCGAGGAGGACGGGGAAATCGTCGGCTTCTCGCAGGCGTCCATCGTGGAGGGGCCCGATACAGTGGGACGAATCGAGTGGATCCACGTCGACCCTGACCACCGTGGCTCGGGGGTCGGGAGCCGACTGCTGGACCGCATCGAGGCGGAGCTCGCCAGCGCCGGCGCGAGCCGAATCGAGGGTCGCGTCCTCGAGGCCAATCAGGAGGGAAAGACGTTCTACAAGCAACGTGGCTACAAACAAGGAGCGACTCGTGAGCTGAGGCTCGGCAGCGATTGGGTGACCGAGCGATCGTTCGTGCGGGAGTACGAGGAACCCACGACCACCGGGATCAACGAACAGCGCGAGACCGAGAGCGGGGAAACGGTCATCATCGCCTACGACGACAGCGCCCGCGGGTCGAAGGGGCCGTTCTACGGCGCCTATCTCGACCCCGAGCGAGAGACTCGCTACGGCTGGTACTGCGGGGTCTGTGACAGCCTGGACGTGAATATGGACGCGATGGGCCGGTTGGAGTGCGACAACTGCGGGAACCGCCGGAAGGCCACCCGCTGGGACGCGACGAGCGGCTAGGCGCTCAGCCCTCCGCGCGCTCCTGGATCTCTTCGACGACCTCGGGGTTGCGTAGCGTCGAGGTGTTACCCAACTCCTCGCCGTTGGCGATATCCTCGAGCAGCCGGCGCATGATCTTCCCCGACCGGGTTTTGGGGAGCTCCGGCGTGAACACCACCTTCTCGGGCCTGGCGATGGGCCCGATAGCCGACTCGACTCCCTCGATGATACGCTGCCGGAGCTTTTCGTTCTCCTCGGTTCCTTCCTCGGTGATGACGTAGGCGTAGACGGCCTCGCCTTTCACCTCGTGCTGGCCGCCGACGACCGCCGCCTCGGCGACGCCCTCGACGCCGACGATGGCGCTCTCGATCTCCATCGTCCCCAGCCGGTGGCCCGAGACGTTGAGCACGTCGTCGACTCGGCCGAGCACGGTGATGTAACCGTTCTCGTCGATCTTCGCGCCGTCCTCCGGGAAGTAGACCCAGTCCTCGGCGTCGTCGCTCTCGGTGTCGGAGTACTCCGCCCAGTACTCGTTGATGAACCGCTCGTCGTTCTTGTAGAGCGTCCGGAGCATCCCCGGCCACGGGTTCTGGATGGTAAGATAGCCCGCGCGTCCGGGTTCGACCGGGACACCCGTCGTCTCGACTACCTGCGCGTCGACGCCCGGAAGCGGCGGCCCCGCGGAGCCGGGTTTCATCGTTCCGACACCGGGGAGCGTGGAGATCATCTGCCCCCCGGTCTCGGTCTGCCACCAGGTGTCGATGATGGGGCAGGACTCGTCCCCGATATGTTTGTAATACCACTTCCACGCGCGCGGGTTGATGGGCTCGCCGACGGTGCCGAGCAGCCGCAGGCTGGAGAGATCGTGTTGCTCGGGATACTCCTCACCCCACTTCATGAACGCACGGATGGCCGTGGGTGCGGTGTAGAGTTGGTCTGCCTCGTACTCCTCGATAATCTCCCAGAGGCGATCGCGGTCCGGGTAGTCCGGCGTCCCCTCGTACATCATCGTCGTCGTCCCGAGCGAGAGCGGGCCGTAGACGATGTAGGAGTGCCCGGTGATCCAGCCGATGTCGGCCGAGCAGAAGTAGGTGTCCGCGGGCTCGATGTCGAGGACGGCGTGGGAGCTCCACGTCGACCAGGCAAGATAGCCGCCGGTGGTGTGTTTCACCCCTTTCGGCTTCCCGGTGGTCCCGGAGGTGTACATCAGGAACAACATGTCCTCGGCGTCGCGGTCGACCGGTTCGATGGTCGCCCCCTCCTGTTCGAGAATCGCCTCGGTGTAGTAGCGCTGGTCGTCGTCGAGGTCGTGGCCGAAGCCGTCCGCTGCGGGGAGTCGGTTGACGACGAGCGTCTCCGTGTCGTGCTCGACGTTCTCGAGTCCCTGATTCACCTTCTCGAGGTGGTCGAGCGGGTCACCGCGGCGGTAGTAGCCGTCGCAGGTGACGAGATACTCCGACTCGGCGGCGTTCATCCGCGTCGCCAGCGCATCCGCCGAGAACCCCGCGAAGACGACGGAGTGGGGCGCGCCGATGCGAGCGCAGGCCAGCATCGCGATTGGCAGCTCCGGCACCATCGGCATGTACATCGTCACCACGTCGTCCTCGCCGACACCCATCTCCCGGAGCGCGGCTGCGGCCTCGTTCACCTCCCGGTGGAGCTGTTCGTACGTGTACGTGCGGTTGGCCTCGTCGGTCGGTTCACCGACCCACTCGATGGCGGCCTCGTCGCCCCGCTCGTCGAGGTGGCGGTCGAGACACTGCGTCGAGGCGTTGAGCGTTCCACCGGTGAACCACTCGTAGAACGGCGGGTTGTCGTCGTCGAGCACGCGGTCGTACTTCTCCTCCCACTCGAGCATCTCCGCGGCGCGCTCCCAGCACTCCGGCCAGTTCTCCTCGAACTCGTCGTAGATGCCGGAGTCGGAGACGTTCGCCTGCTCGACGAACGATTCGGGCGGCTCGAACGTGTCCTGTTCGGCCAGGCGAGCTTCGAGCTCGACTTCTGGTTCGTCAGTCATACTCGTCTGTACTGTTGGCACTACCATAATAAAGCCTCGCCACTGGGGAGTAGAAACCCGGCGAAGGCGGGGGTCCAAAGGGTATGCAGGTTGCGACAGCGCTCAGGCCAGGCCGATTTTCTCCCGGTAACCGCCGTGTTCGGCCTCGAACACGTCCATGATCTCGCCCATCGAGGCGTAGGCTTTCACCGCGGTGATGATGGCGGGCATCACGTTCTCGTCGGTGTCGATGGCGTCCTGGAGAGCAGCCAGCGCCGCCTCGACGTCCTCGTCGTCGCGCTCCTCCTTTACCGAGGCGAGGCGCTCGCGCTGGAGCTCCGCGACCTCCTCGTCGACGTGGAGCACCTCCGGCGAGGTGTCCTCCTCGGAGACGTACTTGTTGACCCCGACGACGATCTCCTCGTCGGCCTCGACGCGCTCCTGGTACTCGTAGGAGGCTTCCTGGATCTCCCGGTGGAAAAAGCCCTCCTCGATGCCCGTGAGGACGCCGTCGCGGACCGAGCCGTCGCCCATCCCTTTGATCGTCTCGATGTACTCCATCGCCTTCTCCTCCATCTCCTCGGTCAGGCTCTCGACCATGAACGAGCCCGCGAGTGGGTCGACGCTGTCGGCGGCGCCGGACTCATCGGCGATGATCTGCTGGGTGCGCAGCGCGACCCGGACCGCCTCCTCGCTGGGCAGGGCCAGCGCCTCGTCGTAGGAGTTGGTGTGGAGGCTCTGCGTGCCGCCGAACACGCCCGCGAGCGCCTGAATCGTTACCCGGACGATGTTGTTCAGGGGCTGCTGGGCGGTGAGCGACTGGCCGGCGGTCTGCGTGTGGAACTTCAGCTGCATCGACTCCTCCGCCTCGGCGTCGTACCACTCGTCCATCACCCGGGCGTAGATGCGCCGGGCTGCGCGGAACTTCGCTACCTCCTCGAAGATGGAGTTGTGGGAGTTGAAGAAGAAGCTGAGCTGCGGGGCGAACTCGTCGACGTCCAGCCCGCGGTCCACCGCGTCCTCGACGTACGCGAAGCCGTCGGCGAGGGTGAACGCGAGCTCCTGGACCGCCGTCGAGCCGGCCTCCCGGATGTGGTAGCCCGAGATGGAGACGGGGCTGAACTTCGGCGTCTCCTCGGCGGCGAACTCGACGGTGTCGGTGACCATATTCAGTGAGGGCTCGGGCGGAATCACCCACTCCTTCTGGGCGATGAACTCCTTCAGCATGTCGTTCTGCAGGGTCCCGCGGACCTCCTCGCGCGGCACGTCCTGCTGATCGGCCAGCGCGAGATACATCGCGTAGATGACCGACGCGGAGGGGTTGATGGTGAACGAGGTGGACACCTCGCCGATGTCGATGCCGTCGAAGAGAATCTCCATGTCACGGAGGGTGTCCACGGCGACGCCCTCCTTCCCGACCTCGCCGAGGGCCATCGGGTCGTCGGAGTCGATCCCCATCAGCGAGGGCATGTCGAACGCCGTCGAGAGCCCGGTCTGGCCCTCATCGATGAGGTAGTGGAACCGCTCGTTGGTGTCCTCGGCGGAGCCGAAGCCGGCGAACTGCCGCATCGTCCAGGTCCGCCCGCGGTACATCGTCGGATACGGGCCGCGGGTGTAGGGGAACTCGCCGGGGTTGCCGAGGTCCTCCTCGTAGTCGATGTCGTCGACATCGGTCGGGTCGTAGAGCCGGTCGACCTCCAGGTTCGAGACGGTCGCAAAGCGGTCCTTTCGCTCCCCGTAGGCGTCGAGCACGGGGCCGAGTGTCTCCTCTTCCCACTCTTTACGGGACTCGCGAATCTCCGCGAGGTCCTCGTCGTCGTACATAGGTCTCTGTTCCGGTGGCGCGCTTATCAACTGTTCGGGTCCGCAAGCCGAGCAGCCGCCCTGGTACGCAGCGAGAATCCGATTAGTCGGCGGGCTGAGCCTGGTCGACCGAGCCACGTTCGACCTGCAGTTCGGTGCCGGCGTCGCCGATAGAGAGTTCGATCCGGTCGACCGAACGACGGTACTCGCTTGCGTGTTTCCCAGTACCGCTGATCCGGATTCCCTCGGTGAGGAGACCGGCGTCGACGAGCCGGTCGATCTTCCGGTACGCCGTCGAGGAGGCGAGGTCACAGCGCTGGGCGATCTCCTTCGCTGAGAGCGGCTCCGACCCCGTCGCCTCCAGCACGGCACGGCAGTCCTCGTCGTCCATGACAGCGAGCAGTTCGCTTATCTCTCCCTCGGTGTGGACGGTCTCCTCGGACGGCGGGCTCGAACGACGATCAGTTCTGACCGAAACTGGATGGCTCATATCTGACTGAACGGGCTACACCCCAAAAAAAGGGGACCACACATATCCAGGATAGTTTATAAACACACGCAACTGGGACACTGCGAACCGCCAGAGGGGTTGCGGTTTTTTCACATGGGGTCTGCGGGAGCGGCTTATACTGATTACGGCGAATCGGTGCATCGACGGTGTCGAACGCCGCCGGTTCAGGGGCTCCCATCACCGACACGGATGGCCACGGTGGGACGGACTCGCAGTAATCACTATCAGCGCGACCACTGCACTAAAGACGGCTCGAACCACAATCTATACTGGGTACGAATGAGCTCCGGAATCCGGGCAACTGTCGCGTTCGAGGGGGCGACCGACTGTCCAGTCGCTCGGTTCGCGGACGCGACCGGAACGACGGTCGACAGCGTCTCGACGAGCGTCGCCATGGAGAAAGTACCGGTGACGGAGTTCCTGGTCGACGCGGAGGCCGACGCTGCACTGGAGCCGGTGTTCTCCTACGGTACTGCGGAGCTGTACCGGATCGAGCACGGTGAGGCCTGCCCATGTGCCTGTCTCGGCGAGTTCGGCTGTCCGGTCCACCACTACACCGCGGAGAACGGCAATCTGACAGTGGTGTTCCACGCCGAGGGGTTCGAACAGCTGCAGGAGCTGATGGCGACGCTTCGGGACCGCTACCCATCGGTGGACGTACAACGACTGCTCCAGCCGCCCCTCGAGGGGTCGCCACGGGACCGGCTGTTCGTCAACCGCGGGAAGCTGACGAACCGCCAGCTGGAGGTGCTACAAACCGCCTACGAGAACGGCTACTTCGAGCAGCCCAAGCGAGCGAACGCGACGGAGTTGGCCGAAAGGCTGGATATCTCTCAGTCGACCTTCACCGAGCATCTCGTTGCCGCACAGCGAAAGCTACTCGAAGACGTGCTCGACGGGATGTAGGTCGGCGACACTGGCCGAGCCCGAAGTCCTATCGGCGCTGTGGCGCGAAGTACTCTGCCTGCGCGGCTGCTGCGCAGGTCGGGCAGCCGTTGGTCAGGATGGCCTCGCGTGTTCTCCCGTCGACGACGAGCTGTTGACCGCAGTCTACACAGGCGTACTCGTACTTTGTCATGCGTCGGTCACTCTGAACGGGTCGATTGGCGTTCGCCCCGGTTCCACGAACAACGCTCTCATCCCAATCGATGTCGACAGTTCCCAGCCGGTAGGAACCCACCGCCCTCTTATCTCTGTCGCCCCAATTCGGCGGGTTGCTACTGAGCAAACGTCCTGGGGCACTCGGAAACCGGATTCACTTTCGAACACACGTTCGAGTCCACCGGGGTTACCAACTACGTCTGTGTCCCCCCGAGGTGATGAGCGACTCTCGGCGGCGGGTTCGGCCTCGTTGGCCTGCTGTTCGTGCTGTTTCTCTCGTCGCTCCCGGACTGTGGAAGGGACGAACCCGCGACGACAGCCTCGGCGCTCCTACTCCCCTCTGTGGGTTCTCTGTTCCTCGGGATTGCTGTCTCCCGGGTCTCTGGGCCGGCCGCCTCTCCGCTCGCGTCGCGGCGGTTCCACGGCCGCACCGAGCATCGGTGCAACGACGAGCGGCAGCCAGCGCAGGGTTCCTCGGACCCTCCAGACGGGTATTCCCAGGGACACCCCAAGCACGATACCTGCCAGAGCCAGCGCCCCGGCGGCGGTGAGTTCACGGGGCCGTATCTGCTGGCCGCGCGCGAGCGTCAGACCGCCCATCGCGAGCGAAACCGCAGCGAAGCCCGTAGCCATCCAGTTCCAGCCGTCGCACGTCCCACATCTTGGCGGTGCCGTTTCCGTGCCACGTCGCGTTCCGACCGGTGACGGTCGCGCCCGGCGGATCGGTCGTCACCGTCGTCCCTTCTGGACCGGTCACAGTGAAACGGTCGGCAGTCAGCACGGACCAGCTATCGGCGCCACCCGAGTGGAGGTAGTCGACGACGTGGACGCCGCCGGGCACCTCGGTGGTCGCGTCTCGATCCTCGAACGTGAGGACCACCGTCTCCCCCTCTACGCGAGCGGATCGATTCTCGGTCGGGCCGTCGACTGACGACCGCCGGATGGCGTAGGTGACGATGGTGTCGAGAGTTTTCGAGTGGGTGCGGAGAGACGCTGCCGAGGACTCGTTCTGCAGTGTGTTCGTCACCCGCCACGTCGCGCTGCCGTCGTCGTGGATCTGAACAGTGGCCGTGCTCTCGATGACGGTGAGTTCGATATCCTCGCGATCAGCGGCGTTTTCGAAGCCGGTTCCGCACGGACCACAGACCGGCTGTGGCTGCGGGCTGGCGATAGCTGGGAGGGCGATGCTACTGACGAGCAGGAGGGTACAGAGGGCGAGCAGGGACCGGCGCACGGCTGGCGCTTCCGTCGACCGAAATGAATCTGTTCTGTCCGGTCAGGACCGCCTACCGGTGCCGGTCCGAGCGAGGCCGGCAGCCTACAGCGAGTAGTCGTGCTCGCCGGTCTCGCTGTCGAGGAACGCCGTCAGCAGGTCGATTGTCGAGCGAACGTCGTCGCCGTTGGCCGTCTCGGTCACCGTGTGGAGATAGCGCGTCGGGATGGAGATGGCGCCGACGGGTTTTGCACCGTAGGTGTTCTGGAAGCCGGCCGTGTCGGTGCCGCCCGACGGGAGCACTTCGATCTGATACTCGATCTCCTCGTCCTCGGCGACAGCTTTCAGTCGCTTGTGAACCTTCGGCGTCGTGATGACGGAGCTGTCTTTCAGCTTGATGGCCGCACCGTCACCCAGCGAGGTGACGTGTTTGTCCCCGCTGACGCCCGGGATGTCGCTGGCGATGGTGACGTCCAGCGCAATCGCCAGGTCCGGGTCGACGTCGACGCCGAGCGCGGTCGCGCCCCGGAGGCCAACTTCCTCCTGGACCGTCGCACAGAAGTGGATAGTCACGTCGGGGTTCTCGATCGAACGGGCGGCCTCGAGCATGGCAAACAGGCACACTCGGTCGTCGAGCGCTTTCCCGGTGACGGAGTCACCCATCTGGATGGTGTCCTGCTGCATCGTGACGATGTCGCCGACGCTGACGAGCTCTTCGACCTCCTCTGGATCGCGGCCGAGGTCGACGGCCCGGTCGCCCACCTCGTCGTCGCCGTTCTCGGGCGCCTCGTCGAGCGTGTGCGGCGGCACGGAACCGAAGACACCGGTAATGTCCTCCTCACCGTGGACGGTCACGCGCTGGGCCCGGAGCACGCGGGCATCCCAGCCACCCAGCGCGTCGAGTTTGAGGAAACCCTCCTCGGTGATGTGTTTCACCATGAACCCGATTTCGTCCATGTGGGCGGCGACGGCGACGGAGTAGTCGGAGTCACCGTCAACCGTGCCAACGACGTTTCCCATCGCATCCGTTCGCACGGTATCGGTGTTGGCCTCGATTTCCTCGCGGACGATATCGCGCACACGGTCCTCGTAGCCGGGGACGCCGCTGGTTTCTGTTACGTCTCGTAGCAGGTCGAAGTCAAAATCAAATGCCATGAAACGGTGTTCAGTCGGGGTGACCTAAAACGGGGGGGTTTGCGGCGACTCCGGCTGGGTTCGGTCGAGAGGACGTCCGTCGATTCGCCGTTTGCGTGTGGAACTGTGCACGCATTTCCCTTTGTTCCGGAACGCTTTTGCTGAACTCCGCGGCATTGTGGAGCATGGCCAGTGAGGAAGAACGGAAAGAACTTCGCGAACAGCTCGTAACCGCATTCAAGGGTGCCGACTTCCCGGTCGACAGCCAGATGGACCTCGTGCCTGCGCTGCCCGGGGGGCCGAGCACGCGGTTCGAAGCCGGCGACATCTCCTTCACCGCGATGGAGTTGGCCGCCAAACTCGGTGGGGAGCAGGAGTTCCCGTACTCGGATGTAGAGCAGCTCGTCGACGACGTTATGAAGGGGCTCGAATCGCAGGATATGCTCTAACCAGTCACGGCGCGTGACCTGTGACGACCGCCGTGTCGTCACGACGGAACCCATGTCGTGACTGTGTCTAACCAGTCACGGCGCGTGACCTGTGACGACCGCCGTGTCGTCACGACGGAACCCATGCCGTGACTGTGTCTAACCAGTCACGGCGCGTGACCTGTGACGACCGCCGTGTCGGTGATGGGAGCCCCTGAACCGGCGGCGTTCGACACCGTCGATGCACCGATTCGCCGTAATCACTATCAGAACAGCACGCGTGACGTTTGGAGCTCCGTGTAACAGCCGAGATACTGCTCCAGCACTACGCTGTGGTCGTACTCCTGATAGCTCTCGTCGACCGCCCGGCGCTCGACAGTGCCGGCGTTGGTAATCGTCGCCGCAAGCTCCTGCGGGCTCGTCACCAGCTGTCCCCGTTCCCGACCCTCGACGAGTTCGTGGGCGCTCGAGTGGGCCTGATACTCGACGACGCCGAGACAGCCACAGGCGAGCGCGTGGAGGAGTTCGGTGGCGAACGGCTCGACGGTCGCGGTCTGGGCAAACACGTGCGTGCCCTTGTAGATGCTCACCCGCTCGCGCTCGGGGAGCGCGCCGGTGAACGTCACCTGGTCGTCGATGCGGAGCTCTCGGGCGGCGGTCTCGATGGCTTCGCATTCGGGACCATCGCCGATGACCGCGGCCGACCAGTCCAGCCGACGCCGCTCGGCGAGCGCAAGCAGCAGCGTTTCGACGTTGGCGTTCTCGTCTAACCGCCGGGAGTAGACCACGTCGAACCGGTCGTCGACCGGCGCCTCTCGAACGAGCTCCATATCGATGCTCTCGGGGATGATCCGAACCGAGCCATCGGTTCCCCCGTGCTCGCGCACTCGCGTCCGAACCGTTTCGGAGGGCACCGTCACGATGTCGGCCTTGCTCGCGACACGGCCGTAGCTACTGGTGGAGTCCTCTGGGTGGTCCTGGAACCAGTCGACGACCACGGGTGTCCGGAGCAGCGTCCCGGCTTTCTCGGCGACGATGGCGTGGCGCGGTGGGCTGTTGCAGACGTGAACGACGTCGGCGCCCGCGCGCCGCATCGCAATCGGGAGTTTGGCTGCGAACCGGCGGGACGAGCACTCCTCCGTGACGCGTCGGTAGGTGATTCCCTCGTGTTCGAAAATCGGTGTCTCGTCGCCGCCCCACCACTGGGCACAGAGATACTCGACGTCGTGGCCCCTGTCGGCCAGTTGGCTCGCAGTCCGTCGCAGTCGTTCGAGCCCACGCTGGTCGCGATGATGGGCGGTTTCCAGTGAGACGAACGCGACGCGCACGACCGGAGGTTCCTCCCCAGGGGTAAAAACTCGTGTGACTCATTTTCGAAGCTGGTAATGGGAAATGGTTCGCTGACAGCGATACAGCGGCGGGACACCAGCAGGGGAACGGCGTGAATTCTCCTCCGGTGAGATAGCGGTCGTCACAGGTCACACAGTCACGGCGGAGGTTCCGTACTGACGACACGTCGCTCACGGCAGGTCAGACAATCGCGGCAAAGTCTCCGTGACCGCAACACATCGTTGCGGTCGGTCGTGTGCCGCGACTGCGGTCACCCGCCGTGACTGGCAAGAACCCCAACTGAACTACTCTCCCTCGATATGGGGGCTATCACCGCCGAACTTCAAGAAGAAGTACGCGAGTAGCAGCGTCGCCATCATCGCGAAGGTGGTCGCGACGATGAGTGATTTGGCACTGTCGGGGACTGCAGGGCCGGTCGGTTCGGCAGGCTCCTGCTGCTCCGTCGTGACGGTAATCGTACCGAGCATCCCGACTTGCTCGTGCGGGATACAGAAGTACTCGTGATCTCCCTCGACCTCGAAGGTGTACTCGTACGTTCCGCCGCCACCGACATCCCCCTGGTCCGGGTAGTTGTCGCGCGCGGCTTGTTCGTTATCGAACCCGCCAGATGCCCAATAATCCGCCTCCTCGGGGATCTCTTCTTCGTACGCCGTTATACTGTGGCCAATATCACCGACGTTTTCCCAGACGACAGTATCCCCCGGAGCGACGGTCAGGTCTTCGGGGTCGTAAATCAGGTCGTCGGTCATCTCGACGGTGTGTGTTTCCCCCCCTCGTGCGGCAGCCGTCTCAGTCTCGGTCTCAGTGCCTTCCTGTGCGGCCGCAGTCCCGGCTGTGCCGGCGGCTGCGGTACCGGCCGTCCCGGCCCGAAGGAACGCGCGACGAGAAAGGGCGTCGTTCTCCATGCACCGGCGTTGAACACGGCCGATAGTGAATACTTTGGTTCGGTTCCGTCGGGAGCCTGTCACCGTCGACCGGCCCAGAAACCCACGTGAGCCTACCCGAAGTTCTCGACTTTCGCTGTATCGGGCTCCCCACCGGCCTCAGCAATCGCCTCCCGCGCCGCGGCGACGAACTCAGCGAACCCGTAAACGAACAGCTGCTCGCCGTCGGTCCCCGTGACTGCCTCATCGACGGCCGCCTCGAACGCCTCCACGTCGCCGGCGTCGACCATTTCCACGCTCGCCCCCGTGTCAGCAACATCGTTCAGCCGTGCCTGATGGGCCGGCATTCCCTCGTGGGCGTAGATGACGGCGGCCTCGTTGCCGTCCGCGAGGGCGGCCTCGCTGATGGCGACAGCGGGACCGACCCCGGGCCCACCGGAGACCACGACGACCCGACTCTCTCCCTCGTAATGCTCGTCGCCGTAGGGGCCGTCGACGGCGACTTCGTCGCCCGCCGAGAGACCGGCGAGATAGGCGCTGAACGGGCCACCCTCCTCGTCGACCTCGATAGTCGTCTCGAACGTCTCCTCGGTATCTGGCGAGGAGAGCGTGTAGAAGCGTGCGTGGCCCTCGCCCTCGATATCCGCGGAGATCTTGACGAACTGGCCCGGCAGTCCGGTGAACTCTTCGGGTGACTCGAACGTGATCGCGTACGTATCCGGCCCCACCGATTCGTTGTCGACGACGGCGACGGTCGTATCCATGTCTTGGTGTTCACTCTCCGCCACAAAGCCACTTCCCTTCTCGACCCCCGGAACGCTGTATCCTTCACGAACGTTCGATTCGGACCCCGCAGCGGCAGTTAAACTGGACGCACGAAACGGTTCAGGAAGGCTTTTGCATCGTCCGGAGCAACCTTCAGAACAGTATGCCTGCGGACTTCAACTGGGCCATCGGCGGCGAGGCCGGCGATGGGATCAGTTCAACCGGGAAGATCTTCGCCAGAGCGCTCTCTCGGGCCGGTCGCCACGTGTTCACCTCGAAAGATTTCGCCTCACGTATCCGCGGCGGATATACGGCGTATAAGGTTCGAACCGCGATCGACCCGGTCGAGAGCGTCGTCGACCGACTCGACGTGCTCATCGCGCTGACACAGCGCACCGTCGACGAGAACATCGACGAACTCCACGAGGGCTCCGTCATCGTCTACGACGGTGAGCGGACCTCGATGCAGGACCTCGAAATTCCCGAGGAGATGGTCGGGATGGATGTCCCGCTCAAATCCCTGGCCGAGGACGCCGGCGGCGCCATCATGCGCAACATCGTCGCGCTCGGGGCCGCTTGCGAGATCACTGATTTCCCCATCGAGCATCTCGCCTCCTCCCTCGAGAAACGTTTCAAGGACAAGGGCCAGTCGATCGTCGAGAACAACAAAAAAGCCGCCGAACTCGGTGCCGAGTACGTTCGCGGAAACTACACGGAGGAGAGCGCCAACTTCGATTACGCGCTCGAAACGACTGACAACGACTACGTCCTCCTGAACGGCGACGAAGCCATCGGAATGGGCGCCATCGCCGCCGGATGTCGGTTCTACGCCGGTTACCCCATCACCCCGGCGACGGACGTGATGGAGTATCTCACAGGCCGATTGGAGCATTACGGCGGCCACGTCGTCCAGGCCGAGGACGAGCTGTCGGCCATCAACATGGCCCTCGGTGCAGCACGCGCCGGCGCGCGATCGATGACCGCGACCTCCGGCCCAGGAATCGACCTGATGGCCGAAACGTTCGGCCTCGTCGCCACGAGCGAGACCCCGCTTGTCATCTGTGACGTGATGCGGTCGGGCCCCTCGACGGGGATGCCGACCAAGCAGGAGCAGGGCGACCTCAACATGACGCTCTACGGCGGCCACGGCGAGATTCCGCGGTTCGTTATCGCGCCGACGACCATCGCGGAGTGTTTCTGGAAAACCGTCGAAGCGTTCAACTACGCTGAAAAGTACCAGACGCCGGTGTATCTGGTCTCTGACCTCTCGATGGCCGTCACCGAGCGCACGTTCCCGCCTGAGGCGTTCGACATGGACGAGGTCGAGATCGACCGCGGCAAACTCGTCGACGACGACGAGATCGAGCAATGGCTCGACGACGAAGGCCGCTTCCGGGCCCACGCCGCCACCGAGGACGGCATCAGTCCGCGCGCAAAGCCGGGCACCACCGACGGCGCCCACATGTCGACTGGGCTGGAGCACAACGAACTCGGCCGCCGGACCGAGGACACGGAGATTCGCGTCGAACAGGTCCAGAAGCGTCAGCAGAAGGTCGATACCGCCCGTGAGGCGGAGGACTTGAGCCCGCGCGAGTTCGGTACCGAGGACGCGGACAACCTTGTCGTCTCGTGGGGGTCGAACGAGGGGACCATCGTGGAAGCGATGGACCTGCTGGACGCGGACGCGCCCGACGTGCGCTTCCTGTCGGTTCCCTACATGTTCCCGCGGCCGGACCTGACCGAGGCGTTCGAGGCTGCGGACCAGGTGCTCGTCGTCGAGTGTAACGCGACGGGACAGTTCGCGGACGTGCTGGAGCACGACACGCTCCAGCGCGTGGACCGAGTGAACAAGTACAACGGGGTAGAGTTCAAGGCCGACGAACTCGCAGAAGAAATCACGGAGGCTCTCTCATGAGTAGCGACGTACGATTCATCGACTTCAAATCGGATAAGCAGCCGACCTGGTGTCCCGGCTGCGGCGACTTCGGGACGATGAACGGCATGATGAAGGCGCTGGCGAACACGGGGAACGACCCCGACAACACGTTCGTCGTCGCCGGCATCGGCTGTTCCGGAAAGATCGGCACCTACATGCATAGTTACGCGCTCCACGGTGTTCACGGGCGGGCGCTCCCGGTCGGCACGGGTGTGAAGATGGCCAACCCCAACCTCGAAGTGATGGTTGCGGGCGGCGACGGGGACGGCTACTCCATCGGCGCAGGCCACTTTGTCCACGCCGTGCGCCGAAACGTCGACATGTCCTACATCGTGATGGACAACCGCATCTACGGCCTCACCAAAGGGCAGGCGTCACCGACCTCGCGCGAGGACTTCGAGACGTCGACGACCCCCGAGGGTCCAAAGCAGCCGCCGGTCAACCCGCTCGCACTGGCGCTTTCGGCAGGCGGGACGTTCATCGCGCAGTCGTTCGCCTCGGACGCCCAGCGCCACGCCGAGATCGTCCAGGCAGCCATCGAGCACGATGGCTTCGGCTTCGTCAACGTGTTCTCGCCGTGTGTCACGTTCAACGACACGGACACGTACGACTACTTCCGCGACAATCTCCAGGACCTCGGCGACACCGACCACGATCCGAACGACTTCGACGCCGCGAAGGACCGTATCATGGACGCCGATAGCGAGTATCAGGGCATCCTCTACCAGAACGAGCAGTCGGTCCCCTACCACGAGTCCCACGGCGTCACCGAGGACATGACGGAGATTCCCGACGGCGCGCCCGAGAACGCGACGGACCTCGTTCGGGAGTTCTACTGAGGAACTCGCGCGGTCGTCGGCGTGCGTGACCGTTTGCCGGCCGTTTTCTTCTGCTTTCTCCAGTTTCAACCCGTCGGGAACAGGTGGGCTGTGGTGGGCCCAGGCGTTGACAACTCGTGGACTCTGCCACTCCGCGTCGTCCGTAGCCCCGAGCGTGTGGCTCCACCGATTGTGCGACTGGTTCCGTCCCCTCGAAACGGTCGAAATACCCCGACTGTGCCACTCACTCGGAGGGATTCTCCACGCCGGAGTTAGCAACACTCATAACGTCCACGGAGTATAAATCGTTCATGTCCGACCGTTTTGACGTGGTTATCGCGGGGGCGGGACCCGCCGGCGCCCAGTGCGCTCGGGACCTCGCCCAGCGAGGCTACGACGTCGTCGTCCTCGAGACGGAGGACGAGGACGAGTTCCCGCGTCAGAGCAACAAATCGACCGCCGGGACGTTCCCGTCGATGATGGCCGCCTTCGGCATTCCCGACGACGTGGTGATGAACTACACGGACGACGTGGTTCTCGAGTCACCGAACCATCATTTCGTGCAGAAACAGCCCGGAGCCGTTCTCGAGTTCGCCGAGTTCAAGCGGTTTCTCGTCGCCGACGGGCGCGAAGAGGGCGCCGAGTACTGGTTCGATGCGCGTGTCTCCCGCCCCATCACGGAGGACGGGAAACCCGTCGGCGTGCGCTACAACGGCGACGAGGAGGTGTACGGCGAGATCATCATCGACGCCACCGGTCCTGCGGCGCCGCTGGCGAAGGATCTCGGCGTGAGCGACCTCGAGCGCAAGAAACAGGCCATCGGCGTCGAGTACGAGATGGAGGGAATCGAGATCGACCACCCCGACTACGCCGACCTCACCAACTCGATGATGCTCCGCCTCGACCACGACCTCGCACCGGGGGGGTACTCCTGGATTTTCCACACCGGCGGCGATACCGCGAAGGTGGGAATCTGCTACATCCAGAACCGGAGCCACCGGAAACACGGGAAAGAAGGGATGGGGATCGACGACTACCTGGGCTACTGGCTCGACACCGACCCGCGGTTCGCCGACGCCTCGCGACTGGACGGGAAGGTCCACCGCGGCTCAGCCCACATCCAGATGCCGGCCGAACTCAGCACTGACAACTTCATGGCCGTCGGCGACACCGTCCCGACCATCGACCCGCTCTGGGGTGAGGGTATCCACAAGGGGATGCAGTCCGGCCGGGCAGCGGCAACGACGGCCGACCGCTGTCTCACGCCGGAGAACCACGACACCTCCGCTGAGGGGACGTCGATCTACAACAAGCTCTGGCACAGCGAGGTCGCACCGCGGATGCGCGAGCGTCTACTGATGACCGAGCTGCTGTATCTTGCCCCCAACAGCCGCTACGACACGTTGATGCAGGACCTGGCCAAATCCGACGAGAACACGCTGGCGAAAGCCAACGCCGGCAACCTCACCGCGATGTGGAATCTGCTCCGCGCACGCGACATCCCGCTGCTGGCGAAGTTCGCGCGAGAGCGCCTGACCGAGTAGTCACGGAACCAGTCCCGTCCGGTTGTCGCTGCCCGACCGGCGCCGACTGCCCAGCCACAACCCATTTTTCACCGCCCGGTCTATCTACTCATATGAGCGCAGGGACACCAACTGACGACGACGTGCCGATTCCAACCGACTGTCCCGACGTTGACGGGATGCCGATGCTCGGCCTTGGCACGTGGAAGCTCACCGACCCGGAAGCGACGCCCCAGACGGTCGCGGATGCACTGGATATGGGCTACCGGCACATCGACACGGCGCGTTCCTACGACAACGAGCATCTCGTCGGACGGGGTATCGAACAGAGCACCGTCGACCGGGAGGACGTCTTCCTTGCGACCAAGATCTGGAAATCCGACCTCAGCTTCGAGGACGCTATCGAGGCCGCCAACGACGCCGTCGACGCGCTCCGTGTCGACAGCATCGACCTCCTTTACGTCCACTGGCCAGCCGAGGCGTACGATCCGCAGGACACGTTCCAGGCGTTCGACGAGCTCGTCGACGAGGGGATCACCGACCGCATCGGCGTCGCCAACTTCGAGCCCGAACAGCTCGCCGAGGCGGTCGATTACGCCGACCACGACATCTTCGCCAACCAGTTCGAATGCCACCCGATGCTCCAGCAGACCGCGATTCGCGAGGCCTGTGAGGCGCACGGCGTCGAGCCGGTCGCCTACTCCCCGCTGGCCCGCGGGGAGGTGTTCGGCCGCGAGGTCATCAGCGACATCGCGGGGGACCACAACGTCAGCGAAGCACAGGTGAGCCTGGCGTGGCTTCGTGAGCGCGGCATCACCGCGATTCCGAAAGCCTCGACCACGGAGCATCTCCACGACAACTGGCTCTCGCTCTCGCTCCAGCTGAACGACGGGGAGCTCGAGGAGCTCGATGCCATGACTGAGAACGCCCGACAGGTTACCCCCGACTTCGGTCCCTGGAACCGCTGACGTTCTGGCTGACTACCGTTTCGTCGACCGTCCCGGACACCGGAACTTTCACCACATCGCGCATGCTTGCCACCGGTAATGCACGGGCAACGGACCGGACTCATCGACGGGATCCGCATCGACGTCGCGCGCCTCCACGCGACGTGGATGGAGCTGCTCTTTCCGCGACAGCTGAACCCCAGCAACGTCCTCGGCCGCTGGGAGCCAGAGACCGGCGGGCAGAAACTCGCCTACTACGGCTGGGCCGCACTCGGCGCCCCGCTGGTGTTGCTGGGCTATCCGCTCCTGTTGCTTGGCTTTGCCACTCGGTTCTACGCCAAGAAACTCGACTCGGCGACGACCCGCATCGGTCTCGTCGGCGTCGTCGCGCTCGCGGCACTGACCTGGGGGCTGTTGACCGTCGCCGCGTGGATCCGGCAGTTCTCCTTCGACGGCCTCGTCGCCGTCGCCGCAGCGGGCGGCGTCGCCACCATCGCAGCCGGATTGGCGATGGTGTTCTCCCGGCGCGGCGGGCGGGCCACGAGCGTGCTACTTGCCTACCCGTCGGCGATGACGGCGCTTTTCCTGCCGCCGGTCGTCGCGGCGCTCTACTCGCCTGCGCTCGCCAGCATCCTGACCGGGAGCACGAACCTCGCCATCTGGATTCTCGACAACGTGCTCACCGTGGGCGGTCTCAACACGTTCCTGCGCGAGCAGTTCGCGCTCCAGGGGCCCGCCTACGTACTGATGTGGCTCGGCATCGCCGTCCCCCTCGGCTGGCTGCTCGGCGCGTTCGTCGCGCTCGCGAACCTGGTTCGGCCCGAAGATGGCGGGTCGAGAAGGAGGAGCAGCGGGAGCGCGGGGAAGTTCTGAGTTCGGTCGCGAGCGGGTCGGCTTTCAGCGGTCTCTCACAGGAGTGTTCGAAACGGTTGCGACAACACGGTCACGGCGGGGGCTCCGGAGCCACGACACGGCGGTCGTCACAGGTCACGCGCCGCGACCGGTTATTACACGGTCACGGCATGGGCGCCGCGGTGACGACACGGCGGTCGTCACAGGTCACGCGCCGCGACCGGTTACTGCTTCTCCACGGCTTCCTCCGGCGGCTCCTCGGTCACCCTCGCAGCCACCCGAACCCCGATCAGCGAGACGACGATACCGGCGGTGATGAACAGCACCAGCCGGTGGCCCGGGTCGAGCGACATCGCCATCCCGGCGACATCGACGGCGAACTGGTCGAGGACGTTCTGGCGCTCCAGGAAGTAGCCCGCGAACCCGCGGACGACCAGCCCGACCGCCAGCACGCCGAATGGCAGGTTCAGCACCGGCGAGGGAATCTCGTCGTCGCGGATGTACTCGTCGACGAGCCGCCCCGCGGAGGCCGTCAGCGCGGCGAGTGCGAGCCACGGCACCGACGCGTACGTAAAGAGGATGAACTGGACGAACGTCGGCTGGTCCTGGCCCACGTTCGTCGCCGAGAGCGCGCCGAGGAAGATGCCGATGAAGGCCAACCCGACGGCGACAGCGTAGGTGACGACCGAGACCTGGCCGGAGTAGAGCGCATCACGGACCCGTTCCGGGGTGTCCTCCAGCCGGTCGTCGATGGAGAGCCCTTTGAACAGCAGGACGGCCCCCAGCAGCGAGGCGAGGCCGGCCATCGCCACCTGCGTGGAGAACTGGATCGCCAGCGCGGGAAGGGCGATGAGTGCGACGCCCAGCGGCACCATCACCGTCGAGCGGAGCTCCTCGTCGCCCAGGAACTGCTTGATGAGGTAGTACGTGGACTCGATATCCCGGGCCTGTCGCACTACCACGCGGTCGACACTGTCGACGCCGACCCGGGATTCGATAATGGGGACCGCGCGCTCGTCCTCGGCGCTGTCGACGACGACGATGGCCGAGTCGGGCGTGTAGCGTTCGATCAGCTCGTCGATCTGTGCGGCGATTGCGCGGTCCGCACCGACGCGGGAGGCGGTCCCACCGGAGACGACTGCGACGGTCGCTTCATCGCCGCCGTCCTGCAGGTCGCGGGCCACGCGTAGCGCTTCCAGGAGGGAGTTGACGCTCGCGTCCTCGGGGTCGGCGAGCCCCACGTCGGTAACCAGCGAGCGGACCGCTTCCCAGCCCGCGACGGGCATGCCGACGCCCGTCTTCGAGCCGATATCGTTCGAACGATCCACACAGAGGACCAGCGTGCTCACGGACGGGGAGAGGGGCCCACCGAAGAAAAGCTTCGGGTCGTTACACACAGCCACGACGGTGTCCCCACGGCCGCGACACGAGGTCGCGGCAGGTCGTTCGCCGCGACTTCGCTACGTTCGGAACTCGAAGTCGAGCCCGTCGCCGTCGATGCGGCTCGCAATCCCGGCGCCGAAGGCGTACGCGACCGAACGCGCCCCCATGCCGACGCGTGAGAGCGGGCTGCGCTGGGGTTCGAACTCCCTGACGTCCACCGCTTCGCCCAGCTCCTCTTCGAGGCGGTCTTCCACGTCCTCGCGGCTGCCGAGGCTGTCGACGAGACCCATCTCTGCGGCGTCCTCGCCGAGATAGATTCGGGCCTCCGTCTCCCGAACCTCTGCAGGGTCGAGCGCCCGTCCCTCGGTGACGCGGTCGACGAACGTCCCGTACATGTCGTCGATGAGCCCCTGTAGATACTCGCGTTCGTCCTCCTCGATCTCCTTGAGCGGGGTGCCGGCGTCCTTGTACTCGCCGGCCGTGAACTGTTCGTAGCTGACGCCCAGCCGATCGGCAAGCTCGGAGACGTTTGGCCGGGAGCCGAGCACGCCGATTGAGCCGACGATTGAGAGGTCCCGGGCCCAGAGCTCGTCACAGCCGGAGGCGATCCAGTAGCCCCCGCTGGCACAGACGTCAGTCGCGTAGGCCACCGTCGGCCCGTCGAACGCCGCAGCGGCGTCGCGGATCTCGTCGCTCGGCACTACTTCGCCGCCGGGCGTGTTGAGCCGGATCATCAGCGCATCGACCGCCCGGTCGTCGTCGGCCGCCTCGATCTGGTCGACGATTTCGTCAGCCGTCGCCCCGACCGGCCCGGTCGGAATCGGCGACATCCCGCCGCCGTCTCGGGTGATCGGCCCTTTGACAGCTACCTCCCCCACGTTGTAGAGGGGAAACTGACTTCCAGCCATCCCGGCGGCCAGTCTGAATGCGATTCCCCCCAGACCGAAGAGAAGCAGCAGCCCCAGTAGATCCGCGAGGCTGTCCGCGAATTCGATGAACAGCAGCCAGCCGACGGCGACAGTGAGGACGACGGCGGTCGCGACGATGGCAACTCGCCCCAGTCGCTCAGTTCTGTCTGACATGCGGCTATCTCCGACCGGATGCTACAAAAGGCTGGTCAGATCGACGGCCCGGAGTGCCGTGGCTGGCCGATAGCGACTGGCAAAACGGGAACAGATTCCTCGCGGCGTTAGAGAAGCCCCGTCTTCTGGAGCTTCATCAGGTCCTCGGTGTCGAGGGTCTCGCCCTCCTTGAACTTCTGGTAGATCTCCTCGGCTTCCTCCTTCTCCGCTTCCATCTTCTTCTCGCGCTCGTCCTTGCGCTCTTCCTCCTCTTCCTTGTCCAGTTCGCGCAGGCGCTTCTGGACGCGGACGAAGTCTTCGTGGTGCTGGTCGGCGGCCTCCTGGGCCTCGACGAACAGCTCGTGCATCTCGTCGGCTTCGTCGCGAATCTCGTCGGCTTCGCGGTAGGCCTCGATCATCTCGTTGTGGTGCTCCTGGGCCTTGTCGGCCAGCTCCGTCACCTTCTGGTGGTGCTGGCTCGCCTCGGAGCGGACCTCCTCGGCTTCCTCGACGGTCTCCTCGAGCTCGCCGCTCTGGTCGACCTTCTCCTCGCGCTCGGCGAGCTGCTCGCGCTTGTCCTCGATCTTCTCGATGAGTTCGCGCTCGTCCTCCGCGGAAAGCACCTCGGTCTGCTGGCGGAACTCGAGCTCCTCGATCTCTTCGCGGAGCTGCTCGGCGTCCTTGCCGTCGTCGAGCTCGAGGTCCTCCTTCATCTCCTCGACCTCGTCGAACAGCTCGTTTGCCTCGGCGTTGAGCTCGTTTCGCTTCTCCTTGTGTTCCTGAACCTGCTCGTTCAGCTCGTCGCGCTTCTCGCGGTGTTCCTGGGCCTCGTCGACCTTCTCACGCGTCTTTGCGTTCAGATCGTCACGTTTGGAGGCCCGCTCAGAAGCAAGCTGGTTCAGTTCGTTCCGTCGATCCCGGAGCTGGCCGGCCAGCTTGATGAGCTCGCCTTTCGAGCCATCTTCCAGCTTCTCGTCCGGAAGGTCAACGTTGTCTTGTCCGTTCAGTTCTGCTACGTCGTACTGTTCAAGTACGTCCTCTTTCGTTACCATGCTAATCAGTCCTCTGTACCATCCGCTCTCCGAGTTCTGCAGGCGCTGGTGAAGCGGCGATCGGCCGTGGATAAGAACTCCCGATCATTCTGCGTACGGTACCACCAGCGCCGGAGGCGTTCTGGTGAGTGAGTGTACGGAACTTGTATATTTAAAATCTTCGGGTGGGAACGCGTGAAATTCACTCACACGGCCCTGAAAAGCCGATACACGCGTTAACAGGGACCGGCCGGGACCGGCCGTTCGTCAGGCACTTCCTTACCGAAACCGACCCACCAGTATGGACGAGACGACGCCGGAAACAGACGCAGGCCTCACAGAGGAGATTCGGGCCCGCGGCCACGAGAACGTGCGCGCCGAACACAGCAGCACCGTCGAGGTGACGACTGACGACTGGCTGACCCCGGCAGGTGACTGCATCGTCGGTGTCGACGCCGACCGCCCGCCCGCGGAGTTCGACGAGACGTTCGTCGAGGCCTGCCAGTCCGAGTCAGCCACGATTACCGCGGAGTTCACCGTCGAAACCGACGGCGAACCCCTCACCGACACGCTGGTCGGGCGGGGCGACCCAGAACTCACGTTCGAGGGCGACCGGAGCTTCGTCGGCCGGACGAGCGACTACGTCGACGACCGAACTGTTTTCGTCGGCGCCGACGGCGCGGCTGCTGACCTGGATCGCGCGCTCATCGACGCGCTCGCTGCGGGCGCCCCGCTAACGCTCACGCTGACTGTCGAGCCGTAGCTCCCAACCGTCTCCGCCGGTCTCGGCCGGTTTCGGCCGGTTTTTCAGCCGGCAGTCCCATAGATGTCCTATGCCCAACGAACCGAGCGACCGGCCTGACGAGCCGGCGGAGAACATCAGCGGCGGCCCTCGTGGCGGCGGCGAACACACCGTCACCCCGGCGGAGTCTTCGGATCCGGAGCCGACGACCCGCGCGGAGGCGGTCGTCGATAATCTCGGCGAGAGGTACTGGCAGAAAGCCTACGGCGGGCGGGATGCTTTCGAGTGTCTGGTTCGGACGATTCTCAGTCAGAACACGAGCGACACGGCGAGCCAGCCGGCTCACGACAGCCTGCTGGCCCGCTATGGGGGCTCGGCGGACCGAACAGGCGCCGAGGACGGCGGTGCCGGCCTCGCGAGTGCGCTCGCGACCGCCGAGCAGGACGAACTCGCAGAAACGATCTCAGCAGCCGGCCTCTACAACCAGAAATCGGAAACCATCATCCGCCTCGCAGGACGGATTGTCGAGGAGTACGAGGGTGAAGCCGGCTTCGACGAGTTCGTCAAATCCGGCCACCCGGACGAGGTGCGGGACACGCTCCTGAAGATGAAAGGCGTCGGTCCGAAAACCGCCGACTGCGTCCTCCTGTTCTCCGGCGGGCGCGGTGGCGTGTTCCCCGTCGATACCCACGTCCACCGCATCGCCCGGCGGATGGGGCTGGCGCCCGCAAACGCGGACCACGAGGAGGTCCGGGAGGCTATCGAATCAGCGATTCCCCCCGGAAAGTGCGGGTTCGGGCATACGGCGATGATCCAGTTCGGCCGGGAGTACTGCACCGCCAGAAAGCCCGCCTGTCTGGACGGACCCGAAGCCTGCCCGCTCGTCGAGCAGTGCGACCAGGTGGGCGTCGACGAGTTATCCGGCGAAGTCATCGACCCGGCAGACGTTCCCGCCGACGACTGAGGCTACGCCTCGTCGCTAACCCGATAGACGGCGTCGTGGGTCAGGATAAGCGAATTCTCTTCGGCGAACGCCTCCACTGCAGTGGCCATCTCCCCTGTTACCGTCGTCGAAACCGAGGTCGGCCTGCTCTCTTCGGCCCGGAGTTCCGAGAGCACGCGTCGAACGCCGTCGGCGACGCCGGCCAGCCGAAGCGTCACAGGCGGCGACGAGGCGTCGACGGCCGTCGCCGAAAGCACGTACCAGACCGCTGTGGCGAAAAACTCCGCGTCGGTCTGCTGGGCTTCCTTCCCCCGGTACGTCGTACCGTCGTGCGAGAAGTAGCCGCCGAAGAACTCGTGGCGAACCCACGAACCGAGTTCGGTTTCCGGAGACACCCGCGCGTCCTCCCCGGTCGATTTCCCGATCGCTGCGAGTGCGAGCTCCCGTCGCTTCTCCGGAAGCGAGGAGATGGGCGTCACATCGGCGTTATCCGGGGGGTCGGTCTCCTCTGCCCCGACGAGCAGTTCGTAGCGGGTGTCACCCTCGACCGAGAGGTCGTAGACGCCGGAGAGCTCACCCGCCTCGTCGTCGAACTGTATCCGCTCGAACGCCGCCAGCGGCGGGCTCGGATCGTACGTCGGCGTTTCCGCATTGGCGCGAATCGTCTGGTCCGTCGTCGCCGCCGTTCGGAGCCATCCGCGGAGCTCCGGTGGGTAGACGAGTAGCGTCCCGTCGGCCTCGCGCGCCGGAATCGGTTCGAGCGTGAGTGTCCCAGTCGGCGTGTCGGATGGTGACGCCGTGTGGGTGGCAGTCGGTGTGTGGACGTCTGTTGGGGACGCTGTTGGCGTCCCTGTCGGCGTCACCTCGTCGCCAGCACAGCCCGCGACGGTGGCGAGTCCGGCGGCAACTGTCGACAGAACCGCCCGCCGGGAGCGGTCGTGTGGAGTGGTCATAGCCGAGCGTTTGGGGCTTCCCGGTAAATGCTTTCAGGCGTCTGTCGGGTTTGGCGGGAATGGCCAGTACCACGAAGGCGATTTGGCAGCGCGCAAGCGCGACGAACGCGTGTGACAGGTACAGAGGAGAGAGAACGTTCTACTTGAACCGGAACGTCTCGAGGTTCTTCGGCGCGAACGTGCGCATGTTGAACTCGTGGTAGAGCGCCGAGGAGAAGTCCTGGACGGAGCTCTCGTCGCCGTGGACACAGAGTACCTTCTCCGGGCGCGGGCTCATGTTGCGGATGAAGTTCATCAGCCCCTCGCGGTCGGCGTGGCCCGAGAACCCGTCGACCGTCTGCACACCCATCTCCAGGCTCAGTGTCGAGCTCCGGCCCGAGCGGCCCGAGCCGAAGTCAGAGACCGGAATCTCGTCCCAGCCGTTCTGGATACGCCGGCCGAGCGTCCCCTGGGCCTGGTAGCCCACGAAGGTGAGCTTCGAGTTCGGGTCGCTGCCGAGGTGGCGGAGCCAGGACATGATGGGGCCGCCAGTGACCATCCCAGAGGTCGAGAGGATGATTGCCGGGCCGCCGTCGACGACCTCCTGACGCTCCTCCTGGCCGCCGTCGATGTGGTTGAACTGGTCGGCGAGGAACGGGTTCTCGTTCTCGTGGAAGATCCGGTCCCGAAGGTCGTCACGGAGATACTCCGGATACGTGGTGTGAATGGCGGTCGCCTCCCAGATCATCCCGTCGAGATGGACCGGCATCTCCGGAATCTTCCCGGAGCGCATCGCCTCCTCGATGACAAGCATGATCTCCTGGGACCGGCCGACCGCGAACGCCGGGATGAGCACCTTCCCCTCCTGCTCGTGGACCTCGTTGATCGCCTCGATGAGCGCTTCCTCGGAGTCCTGCTGGTCGGTCTGGTAGTCGTTTCGGCCGCCGTAGGTCGACTCCATCACGAGCGCCTCGACTCTGGGGAAATCGTTGACTGCACCGTTGAACAGCCGGGTGTCCTCGTAGTGGATGTCGCCGGAGAAACAGACGTTGTAGAGTCCGTCGCCGACGTGGAAATGACTCACCGCCGAGCCGAGGATATGACCCGCGTTGTGGAACGTAAGTTTGAGGTCGGGCGCGATGTCGGTCACGTCGCCGTACTCGAGCGGGATACAGTGTTTGATGGCCTCGCGAACCTGCTCGGACTCGTAGGGTGGCGTTCGACCCTCCTTCGCGGCCACGTCGAGATAGTCGAGCGTCAGTAACCCCATCAGGTCACGAGTGGGTTCGGTGCAGTAGATGGGCCCGTCGTAGCCGTATTTGAACAGCAGCGGAATGAGCGCCGAGTGGTCGAGGTGGGCGTGAGTGAGCACAACGGCGTCGAGGTTCTGGGCCCCAGCGCCGAGCGCCTCCGGGATCTGGAGATACGGCACCTCACCTTCGGCGCCGGGTTTGTCGCCGCAGTCGACGAGGACGCGGGTCTCGGCGGTGTTGAGAATAAACGCCGCGCGACCGACCTCGCGACAGCAGCCGAGCGTGGTGATGCGAACCCACTGTTCGCGTCCCATCTCCTCGCGGTGGATCTGCCGGCCGACGCGTTCGAGGACCTCCCGGCGCTCCTGGCGCTCCTGTTTCAGGAAGTTCCGGACGTTCGAGACGGTGGAGGACTCGATCGGCGGCGTCCGAACGACTTCAGGGGTCCAGCCGACCTCCTGGGTGATCTCTCGGAGCGTGGAGCCGTGGCGGCCGATGACCATCCCGGGTTTCTCGGCTTCGATGACGACCTCGCCGGTGTCTTCGTGGAAATCGAGTTCGGAGACGCCCGCATCCTCGGGGATCACGTCGAGTACCTGCTGGCGCGCGGTTTCTGGGCTCGAGAGCACCTCGGGGTCCGGCCGGACGGTGATGCGCTTGCGGAGCTTCGAGGCGAGGTTCCGCACGAGATTGCCGTCACCGGCGAACTCCTTGGGGTCTCTCGTGTAGACGACGAGCTCCGGCCCTTCGTACTTCACGTCGGTGATGGAGATCGTGCTCGGAACTTCGTCTTCGATTTCGCTTTTCAACTCCTCGAGTTGCGTATCTACTTGGCTCATATGTCAGAGGGTCGCGCCGGCAGGAACGACAGCCGTCTCGGCTATCAGGTCGATGGCGACGCGAGAGGTTCGCATGTGTAGCTAACTCACTGCGGTGACTCAGCACGCGGGGAAGTACCGTGAGAACCCGCTTATCCGGAGTTTTTCTTCCTGGTGATAAAAAACTTCCCAAACCCGTGCGCTGTGCGAGCGTGGTAAATCAGCGAGAGCGTGGCTCAGGCAGACGGATTATCGGGGTGTCTCCGGCCAGAACCCGAACCACGAAGAGCCACGGGTCCCAGTACCGGGCATGAAGCTGACACCGGCTGGCGTCGCCACTGAGCGCGAACGCCTGCGCAACCGTGAGAGGGTCGTCCCCCTGCTCAACCAGGTCCGCGACCGTCTCGGCGAACAGTTCGGGACCGACATCGATCACGTCACACCGGAGCAGTACCAGGCTGAGGTCGACGAGGTGTTCACCGACGGCGACCGGGCGGTGAACGTCGCGGCCTACGCCAGGCTCCTGCGCGAACTGGACGTGGACGACGACTACCCGGGGTTCGTCGTCGACGAGGTGCTCGGTCGAAAGCTGGCGGCAACCATCGCCGGCGGCGAGCCGCTGGGCACGCTCGCGGCAGCGACGTTCCACGGCGCAGATATGTTGGTGGACGATACGGAGCAGTCCGCAGGCGCCGACAAAGGGGAGCCGGCACGGGCAGCCGGCGCCGACGAAGGGGAGCCGGCACGGGCAGCCGGCGCCGACGAAGGGGAGCCGGCACGGGCAGC
>NZ_JAZKRY010000028.1:0-32014 GCF_036626355.1 Halolamina sp.
GCTCAGCTCCCCCAACCGCCACGCTCGAGTCTCGAGGCAGTTTGCCGCAAACACGCTCCGCTCGTTCGCGTTTACCAGCCTCGTTTCTCGCAACCCTTAACCCCGAAAACCACCCACCAAGATGCAATGAGCACGG
This sequence comes from Halolamina sp., assembly GCF_036626355.1. Lineage (GTDB taxonomy): Archaea > Halobacteriota > Halobacteria > Halobacteriales > Haloferacaceae > Halolamina. Next base: position 137 of record NZ_JAZKRY010000028.1, read on the forward strand.
ACGCCGCCGCAGACGGAGAGCCCCCTGCCTTCGTCGACGCCTGCGAGGAGCTCTGCCGGCGTATCATCGAGGAGGACCTCGAACGTGACGACCTGGAGGCCGCAAAGCGGGAGGTCTGTGGCGAACTCGGCTCGCCGAAGGTGCCGACCAACGGCGACATCCTCTCCTACGCACCCGACGCGTGGCGCGAGGACGTGAAGGAGGTCGTCCGGCGCAAGCCCGTCCGGACCGCTTCGGGCGTTTCGCCCATTGCCATCATGACCTCGCCGCATCTCTGCCCACACGGAAAATGTCTCTACTGTCCCGGCGGCCCCGCCTCGGAGTTCTCCTCGGCGCAGTCATACACCGGCCACGAACCCGCCGCCGCCCGCGGTGAGCAGAACGATTACGACCCGTACGGCCAGGTCACGTTGCGGCTCGAACAGCTCCGGGCCATCGGCCACCCCGTCGACAAGTGCGAACTGATTCTGATGGGCGGCACCATGACCGCCCGGAGCCACGACTACCAGGAGTGGTTCGTCAAGCGTGCGCTCCAGGCGATGAACGAGTACGACCTGGACCGCAACCCGGAGCCCAGCCAGAGCGAGAGTTTCGCCGAACCCCCGGAGGAACAGGAGTTCGAGTATCTGGAGGATGTCATCGCCCGCAACGAAACCGGCGACATCCGGTGTACGGGTATCACCTTCGAGACCAAGCCCGACTGGTGTGACCCCGAACAGATCAACCGGATGCTCGACCTCGGCGGCACCAAAGTCGAGGTTGGCGTCCAGACCACCTACGAGCGTATCAATCGGGAGATGCACCGTGGCCACGGCACCGAAGCCTCCATCGACGCCAACCGCCGGCTGCGGGACGCGGCGTTCAAGGTCGGCTTCCACATGATGCCGGGCCAGCCGGGGATGAGCCAGGAGATGTGCCGCGAGGATTTCCGGCAGCTGTTCGACTCCCCGGCCTACCGACCAGACTACCTGAAGATCTATCCGACCCTCGTCGTCGAGGGCACCCGCGTCTACGACATGTGGAAGCGCGAGGATTTCGAGCCGCTGGATAACGAAACGGCGGCGGATGTCGTTGCCGATGCGATGAACGAGATCCCGAAGTACTGCCGGCTCCAGCGCGTCCAGCGGGACATTCCCGCCGACTTCATCGAGGGTGGCGTCTGGAAATCGAACCTCCGACAGCTCGCAGCGCAGCGCGCCGAAGAGAACGGCTACGACCTTCGGGATATCCGTGCCCGGGAGGTCGGCCACAACGACGCGAATCCGGACCCCGCCGAGATCACGCTGGACGTCATGACCTACGAGGCGGGCGGCGGCACGGAGCATTTCATCTCCTTCGAGGACCCCGTCAGGGACCTGCTGGTCGGGTTCTGCCGCCTTCGCTTCCCGACCCACGTCGACGGCGAGCAGACGCCGCCGACGGCAGGAGACCCCGTACGCCGGGAGCTCGCCGAAGCCGCCCTGATCCGGGAGCTGCACGTCTACGGCTCGGAGGCGACGTTCGACGGCAAATCGGCCGGTGACGACCATTGGCAGCACCGGGGGTACGGCCAACGGCTCGTCCAGAAGGCTGAGGAGCTGGCCGTCGACGCCGGCTTCGAGAAGATGAGCATCATCTCCGGTATCGGTGTTCGCCAGTACTACCGACAGAAGCTGGGCTATCACCAGGACGGACCGTACGTCTCCAAGCGGCTCTGATAGTGATTACTGCGAGTCTGTACCGCCGTGACGATCCGTGTCGGTGATGGGAGCCCCTGAACCGGCGTCTTTCGACACCGTCGATGAAACTATTCGCAGTAATCACTATGAGGCCGTTTCGGGCCCCACGTCGTGGCGTGGGCTGTCGAAACGACTAACCCCTATCCGGTCGCAGTCGGCGATAATGGGTACTCGTGACACCGTCGATACGCTCCTGTTCGGCAGAGATACCCGACTGTCGACCCGGTTGGTGTGGGTGGCAGCCGCCCTGTTCGTCGTCTCGTTGTTCGTCCACCTACCTGTCCGCTATCTCCCGGTGCTCTCATTGACTGGCTACGCGGTAACGTGGGTCCTGTTTCTCTCGATGTTTCTCGTCGCCGCCGGCGCCGCCTACCTCAACGATGGTCTCTTCGTCGCCGTCGCGCTCGCCGCAGGCATCGGAATCGGCTTCTACGCGCCCGGCATCATCTTCCACCTCGGCGACCCCGGCGAGGTGACGCTCTGGGTGCTCGCGGTCGGGACGATTTCTTCCGTCGGTATCGGGGTCGTCGGGTTCTTCGTCGGCGCTGGCGCACGTCGACTGTTCGCCGAGTAGACAGCAGGCGAGGCGTGTTCGGTGACGATTGTCAGTCGGCGAACGACACGCCCTTCCCATTCCCCACGGAACTCCTACGTATGGAGCCGAAACGTGAGCTATCGAGCGTCGACCTCGCGGCGCTCGCGACCGAGCTCTCCCGCTACGAGGGGGCGAAGCTCGACAAGGCGTATCTGTACGACGAGGACCTGGTGCGGCTGAAGCTCCGCGATTTCGACCGCGGGCGCGTGGAACTGTTGCTGGAGGTCGGCGAGAAGAAACGCGCACACGTTGCTGACCCGAAACGCGTCCCCGACGCGCCGGGCCGGCCGCCGGAGTTCGCGATGATGCTGCGCGGGCGCATCGAGAGTGCCGACCTGGTCTCCGTCGAACAGTACGAGTTCGACCGGATTCTCGTCTTCGAGTTCGAACGCCCCGACCAGAACACGACGCTGGTCGTCGAACTGTTCGGCGACGGCAACGTCGCCGTACTCGACGGCAACGGCGAAGTCGTGCGGTCGCTGGAGACGGTACGGCTGAAGTCCCGCACCGTCGCGCCGGGGAGCCCCTACGACTTCCCCCAGTCCCGACTCAACCCGCTCGACGTGAGCTACGAGGTGCTCGAAGGTCGGATGGAGCAATCCGACACCGACGTGGTGCGGACCGTCGCCACCCAGCTCAACCTGGGTGGGTTCTGGGGCGAGGAGCTCTGTACCCGCGCGGGCGTGGAGAAGACGATAGATATCGACGACGCCGGCGAGACGGAGTACCGCGCCATCCACCGGGAGCTGGAGTCACTCTCGACGGCGCTCAAGAGCGGCGATTTCGACCCGCGTGTCTACGTCGAGGAGCCCGAAGACGAACCCGAGGACGACGTCGACGTCCCGCTGACCGAACGCGGGACAGTCGTCGACGTGAGCCCGGTCGCGCTTGCGGAGCGCTCGGACCTCCCGAGCGTCGCGTTCGATTCGTTCAACGCCGCGCTCGATGAGTACTTCTTCCGGCTCGAACGCCAGGAGCGCCGCGAGGAGGAGAGTGCCGGCCGACAGCGCCCGGATTTCGAGTCCGAGATCGAGCGGGAGAACCGCATCATCGACCAGCAGCAGGAGGCCATCGAGGGGTTCGAGGCGGAGGCCGAACAGCGCCGCCGTGAGGCCGAGCGCTGCTACGAGCGCTACGACCTCGTCGACGAGGTGCTCTCGACGATTCAGAACGCCCGGGAGCAGGAGGTTCCCTGGGCCGATATCGAGGACACTCTCGAAAAGGGCGCCGAGCAGGGGATCCCCGCCGCCGAAGCCGTCGTCGATCTCGACAGCGCCGAGGGGATGGTCACGATCGAACTGGAGGACGTGCGCATCACCCTCGACGCCTCCATGGGCGTGGAGAAGAACGCGAACCGGCTCTATCAGGAGGCAAAACGCATCGAGAGCAAGAAGGAGGGCGCACGGGAGGCGATCGAAGACACGCGCGAGCGCCTGGAAGCGATCAAACAGCGCCGCGAGGAGTGGGAGGCCGATGACGAACCGGAGCCCGAACCCGAGGAGACCATCGAGGAACGTGAGGTCGACTGGCTCGACCAGGAGACCATCCCGATTCGCCAGCCAGAACACTGGTACGAGGAGTTCCGGTGGTTCCACACCAGCGACGGGTATCTTGTCATCGGCGGCCGCAACGCCGACCAGAACGAGGACCTGGTGAAGAAGTATCTCGACAAGCACGATCGGTTCTTCCACGCGCAGGCCCACGGCGGCCCGGTGGCGATACTGAAAGCCAGCGGCCCCTCAGAACCGTCCAGCCCCGTCGACTTCCCCGACACGACGCTACAGGAGGTCGCGCAGTTCGCCGTCTCCTACTCCTCGGTCTGGAAGGACGGTCGGGGGGCGGGTGACGCCTACATGGTCGACCCCAATCAGGTGAGCAAGACGCCCGAATCCGGCGAGTATCTGGAGAAAGGCGGCTTCGCCATCCGTGGCGACCGGGAGTATTTCCGCGGCGTCGAATGCGCCGTCGCCGTCGGCATCACCTGCGAGGAGGAGACGCGGGTCATCGGCGGCCCGCCGACGGCGATCGAGCCTCGAGCCGCGACGAGCATCCCGCTCGAACCCGGGAAGTTCGCCCAGAACGACGCCGCGGTCAAATGCTACCGGGAGTTCAAACAGCGGTTCACCGACGAGGCGTTCGTCCGGAAAATCGCCAGCGCGGACAAGATCCAGGAGTTCCTCCCGGCGGGTGGGAGCAACCTCCTCGGCGTGTGAGGACCCAGACAGAACACCGCACAACCAGTGTTCTGAATCAAGAGAGTTACCCGGCTTGCGGGCAGTAGCTTCCCCATGACCGTCCCTCCGCCGACCGATGACGATGACGTCCTCGAGTTCTCGGAAGCGTCGACGTTCGACGAGGATTTCTGGCGGGAGTACGCGGTCCACGTTGTGGGCTACCGGGCGGAGTGGGTCGACCGGCTTCTCGAGAATCAGGGAGTGACCGCGCTGGTCAGGGAGCTCGGCTCGCCTCCCGAGTAGCCGTCAGGACTCCTCGACCGGAAGCGTGAGCCGGTCACGTCGCCCGTCGAGTACGGGAAACTGTTCGTCCCGGCGCGTCTCCAGCCAGTAGAGGAGTCGCTCGGCCCAGCGGAGCTTCTGTGCTTTCATGGGGTCGACCGTCGGATCGTCGAACGCCCAGCCGGGGAACCGCAGTTCGGCAGCGCCGAGCGCGTCGGCCAGGAACGCCCCCCGGTCGCCGTCGGTGAAGCCGCCGAAGTTCCGAACCGGCCCCACCGGCTCGGCCTGTGTGGTCGGGAGCAGTTGCTCGTCTGCGAACTCCGGACCCCACTCCTCAATTGCGGGGATGTTGTCGCCGTGCGCGTGGGCGGCGACGGGCGTGCCCTCGTGGCTCATCTCGGCGAGGGAGCTTGGGTTCTTATCCAGGTCCGTGACGGCGAGGTCCACCTCGACGCCGGCCTCGGTGAGCACGTCGGCGGCGCTGGAGGCGGCCACGACCCGGTCAGCTTCGGCTGCGACCCGCGTCTCGACGGCGAGTGGCGGGCCCGCGCCGGCGATAGCGACGGTCGCTCCCTCGAACCCGGCGAGGCGCTCGAGATCGAACGGCTCGGTCATCGAAGCGAGGCGATCACGCGCCCGCTCGTCGGCCGCGCGCTCGAACCCGAACGCTGCGAGGATACGCTCGTACACCGGCTCCCAGACCTGAAACTCCATAGACGATAGCAGTGGCTCGTCAACGTGAATACTGCGAAGATGAGTGGGCCGGAGCGGCACCAAAGTACCCCTACCCGAGCGTCACTCCGGCGTCCACGGCCCGGTAATCTCGGCCCCGGCATAAGCTTTCTTGTCGGGGTCGACGCCCGGTAATCGACAAAAGATGCCGACGGAACGACGGTGATACTGTCTCTCTCGCCGAATTATCCGAATTTCGGTGGGTTCGTTGTCGGCTTCGCTGACAGTACTGCTTCAGGAGGAGTCGGGCCAGAGGGAAAGAGACGTGACCCCGGCGCCCGGAGTGGTGGCTATGCGAATCGTCCAGCGCGGCCGTGGCGAGGAGGGCCGCGACCGGGTGACGCTCGTCCCCGAGACCGTCGACGACCTCTGGCATCTCTCTCACGTGCTCGAACCGGGTGATCTGGTCGAGGGCGACACTACCCGCCGCATCCAGCGCGCCGACGACCAGATGCGCGACACTGGCGGCGAGCGCGAGCATCTCCATGTCACCATCCAGGTGATGGACGTGGAGTTCGCCCGCTTCGCCAACCGGCTCCGGGTGGGCGGCATCATCGAGTACTGTTCCCGGGAGGACCAGCTCGGCCTCCACCACACGCTCAACGTCGAAACTCACGAGGAGATCACCATCGAGAAACGGCTCAAACCCGACCAGGCCGACCGGCTGGAGGAGGCCGCCGAGGCGACCGACGTCCCGGACGTGGCTATCGTCACTGTCGAGGAGGGCGAAGCGTACATCCACACGGTCCAGCAGTACGGCACCGACGAGTACGCCACCATCACCGCTCCAACCGGGAAAGGGGAGTACGCCCAGCCCCGCGAGCGGCTGTTCGAGGAACTGGGCTCGGCGCTCTCCCACGTCGATGCCGAGGCCATCATCCTCGCAGGCCCCGGCTTCACCAAGCGCGACGCCGGTGACTACCTCGCGGAGGAGTACACGGACGTCTCCGAGCGCATCGCCACCACCGTCGACACCTCTGCGGCGGGCGACCGCGGTGTCCACGAGGTGCTCAAACGCGGCGCCGTCGAGGAGGTCCAGGACCAGACCCGCATCGCCCGCGAAAGCGAACTCATCGACGAGTTGACCGGGCGAATGGCCACGGGGGAGAAAGCGACCTACGGCGTCGAAGAAACCGCCGAGGCTGCCGAGTACGGTGCCGTCGAGACGCTGCTGGTCGTCGACGACCGCCTGCGCCAGGAGCGCCAGGACGAGGGCGACTGGGACGTCGACGCCAACGAGATAATCGAGAGCGTCGAGCAGAAAGGCGGCGACGTGGTGGTGTTCTCCTCCGAGTTCGCGCCCGGCGAACAGCTCTCGAACCTCGGCGGTATCGCGGCGCTGCTCAGGTACCGGTTGAACTGACTGGTCACCTGCGGACCAACACCACGCACCCAGCAGTGGCGCCATTCGGCCGTCTATTGGCGTCTCGCGGTCGGCACCGGCACAAAAGGTTTACCGGTGTCCTGTGTTGGTACGAAGCGTATGCGACAGCGAGCCCTCCACTCTGCTGCCGGCATTACTCTGTCCGACGGCCACGAAGGCCGTGCTGACCCGGACGGACACGAGCGCCGGCCACCACAGTCGACGATCGGAGACGGAACTACCCGTGCGGCGCCAAACGAGTTCGGCCTCCCGGCGGCGCCGACACCCGACTGCGGTCTGGTCCCCAGCACGACGGCGTCGGCCGTCGTCGAGGATGGCCCACTCTCGTCGCTCCGGAGCCAGCGCTTCGACGAGGTTCCGCTCGCCCACGACATTAGCGCCGCACCGAGTGACCGGGGCGTGACGCTGAGGGCGACGCTCACGAACCAGAGCCAGGACGTGTGGGCCTACCGAGTGCCCCGTGGCCCCGCACCGTTCGCCGGCGGCCGGTCGACGGTCGGGGGCAGAGCCCTCGCTGTGACGCCGGTTGCCGGCGACGAGCTGTTCAGCGACGGCGTGCTCCAACCCGGCGAGTCGGTCGGCTCCACACTCACCGTGTCGGCGGTCAGTGGCCCGGCCGGCCGCTGGCCCGCTGGTGAGCACAGGTTCCACCAGCCGCTCCTGGTCTGGAACGGTAAGCAGACCTACGGCTACAACTGGCAGATAACGGTCGTCGTGTAGCGTGACCTGAGAACAGTTCGACCAGCTGCCTGCGTCCTACTCGCCCGTGAGCGCCTCGCTCGCCGGCGCGAAATCGATAGTCTCGCCCAGTCCCTCCTCGACAGCGCGCTCGTAGAGCAGATAGGCGCCGGCGACGGTTTCGATGCCGGTGCCACCGGAGTCGAACACGGTGATCTCCTCGCCGTCCTCCCGGCCCGGTGCGTTTCCGGCGACGACCTCGCCGAGTTCGGCGTGGATGTCGTCCTCGTCGACGACGCTCTCTTCCATCGCCTGGATGAACGCGCCGGCGTCCTTCGTCGCCCGGGCCCGCAGGTCTGGAACGTACTTCGCCTTCTCGACGGTGTGGCTGTCGATCTCGCGTTTCCCGGGGTCGTACTGTCCCATCACGGTGACGTGGGTGCCCGGTTCGAGGTTCTCGCCGTCGAACACGGGCTCGGCGGCGTTGGTCGCCGTGATAACCACGTCGGCGTTCTCGACGGCGGCCGCCGATGAGGCGACGGCTGCGACAGAGGCGTCGAGTTCCTCGTTCATCTCCCCGGCGAACGTCTCGCGGTGTTCCTTGGTCGGGGAGAACACCCAGACCGTTTCGAAGTCGCGGACCTCCGCTGTACACTTGAGTTGGCCGCGGGCCTGGGCGCCCGAGCCGATGATGGCGACACTCGTTGCGTCCTCGCGGGCGAGCGCGTCGACCCCCACGGCGCCGGTCGCGCCGGTTTTGAACGGGTTCATCGAAGCGCCGTCGACGATGGCCAGCGGCTCGCCGGACTCGGCGTCGAACAGGGGCGTGGTGAACCAGGCGTCGCCCGCGCCGAAGCCCGCGGAGTACATGTACCCGCCCATGGCGCCCGTGTCGGGGAGGATAGCCCCGTAGCTCGTGAGCATCCCCGGCGGCTCCGCGTTGCCCAGTTTGGTTCGGGGTTCGGCCGCGGCGCCCTCACCGCGCTGTCGGTAGGCCTCCCGGACGGCGTCGACGAACGCCGCGGGGCCGGCGAGGCCGGTGAGCTCATCGCTTCGGAGGAACAACGTCTCGGTCATACTCGGGCGATAGTGGCCGACCGTCAAAACAGTATCTGCCGCGGCCTGGCTTGTGTCGACGCCCAGCTGCCAGGTCAGTCCCGCGGCGACGAAAGCAGCAAGGAGGCGACGCCGGCGGTAATCGCGAGGACCCCGCCGAGCATGAACGTCGTCTCCCAGCTCAGGGCAGAGACCAGGAAGCCGGTGACGGCGCCGCCGAACAGGCCGCCCCACATCTTGCCGGAGTAGAGGAACGCGTAGTTCGCCGAGGAGTGCTCCCGGCCGTAGTAATCACCGACGACGGAGGGAAACAGCGTGTACTGCGGGCTCCAGAAGAACGTCGCGACGACGACGGCGCCGACGAAGGCGTACTGCATGCCCGAGACGCCGAAGTAGACCACTGCGAGCAGCCCCAGTCCACAGAGCGAGAAGGAGGCGAACATCGCCCGCTCACGGTCCACCCGGTCGGAGATCTCGCCCAGAACCAGTCGACCGATGCCGCCAGCGATGGGGAGCACTGTCGCGGAGGCGGTGGCGATGAACGCCGTCAGTTCGAGATGCTGGGCGAACGAGACGATCTTCGCGGTCAGCATCAGCCCCGCGCCGGAGACGGCGATGAACATGCCGTACATCAGCCAGAACTGCCAGGTGCGAAGCATCTCCGATGAGGTGTACTGCTTCTCGTTGAGCATCTCCCGCTGGCTCTCGTTGGCCTCGGCGTGGGCGTCGTCGAGCCAGTCCGTCGGCGGGTCAGTGAGGACGACCGCACCGACGAGAATGCCGACCCCAATCAGCAGTCCCATGTTCGTCAGCACGTCCGCGTAGCCACCGACGGTCGCGTTCGCCCGGACGTACGGAACGATCAACGCCGAGCCGCCAGCGAACGCCATCGTCCCGACACCGGTGGTGAGCCCGCGCCGGTCCGGGAACCACTTCAGTGCCGTGTTGACGGCGACGGTGTAGACGATTCCGACGCCGATGGCACCGAGTGAATAGAACAGATACAGCTGCCAGACGGAGCTGGCAACGGCGAGGCCGAGATAGCCACCGCCGGCGAGCACGCCAGCCAGGAGCGTGAGCCGTCGCGGGCCGTGTCGGTCGCGCCACCAGCCCACCGGCACCTGCGAGCCGGCCTGGAAGATGACGAACAGTGTGAACACGAGTCCGATTGCCGCCTGCTCGATGCCGAGCGCCTGTGAGAGCGGCCCTTCGATCGAGGACCAGACGTACTGGTAGGGCGAGACGAGCCCCATCATCACGGCGGCGGCGGCGACCTGCCACCAGCGTGAGAACCCCAACTCCGCTTTCGCTCGACCGGCGTAATCGATTCCCTCCTGAGTACTCATTTTTGGAGGCTGGGAGGGGCCCGTGCAAATGGGTTGTGACTCCGGCGATAGAGCTGTCAGGAACCCAGCGCGTCATCGCAGCTTGAAGAAGACCCACCGCCAGACGCCGAGCGCGACGCCGCCGGTCACCAGCATCACGCCGAGAAAGATCGCCAGGTTGGTGCCAAAGGACGACTGGGTCGCGCCGCGGATGAGGATGCCGACGACGGCCGCCGGGATCCACGTTCGGATCGCCAGCGGGACTGACGCCTTCGCGGACTCGGCTGCGCCCGCGGAGTACGCGCCGATGGGGACGCTCGTGAGCGCCCAGCCCACAAGAAACGGGGCCGCCGTCGTGAGCAGCGCAATCGGCCCGGTGAGGCTGTTGTGATTGACCATACCGCCGGCGATTACCAGCAGGATAACGATGAGGTCACCGACGGCAAGCGGCGTTGCCGCCCGGTCGACCCGTTTGGAGAGGAATGAATCGCTCACATCCGCCCTTCCGACTCCTCCGTACTGACTTTGTCGTTTGGCGCCGGCGCCTCGCACGGAGACTCAGTTCTCCCGAGGCCGCCGCCCGACCACCGTGTACGTACTCCCTCGCTCCACTACCCGAGAGTGGAGGCCCGCACGACTCAGCGCCGCCGCCGCGCCGTCGACGTCGACGAACTGTGAGCCCATCCCGAACAGCGCTTCGCCCGTTTCGATCGCGCGCCCGACCAGCGTTTCGGGGTCGAAATCCCGGATGACGACCACGCCGCCCGGTGCCAGGACGCGGGCCGCCTCCGCGAGCGCAGCAGGCTGGTCGGGGAGGTGATGGTAGGCGTCGACGATGACGATGGCGTCGATGGCGGCATCAGTCTCCTCCCCGCCGTCGCGGAAGGGGAGGGTGCTCGCGTCCGCGCGGACGGTTGCCAGTCCGCGTTCGTGTGCGCGGGCGAGCATCGGCGCCGAGATGTCGACGACGATTGGCTCGGCAACTGCGCTGCCGGGGGCGTTGTCGTCGCCGTCAGGGTCGGGGTTCCTGCTCTCGGCCTCGCGACGGAGCGCATCCGCAACCCGCCCCGTCCCGCCGGCGAGATCCAGCACGCGCCTGACTGGGCGGTTCGCGAACGCGAACCCCTCGTGGAGCTCTTGGACCCCGGCACTCGGCATCAGCGGGTCGTAGAGCGGGGCGAAGCGGTCGAAGGCACCAACGTCGCCGCGACCGTACCGGGAACTCATTACACTCGACTCGGAGGCACCGCTACTAATCGCCGGCGATACCCCGACAGCGCCCGTCGAGCGCGCGCTCGTGAACCACGACCTGCGTGTCGAGTCGGAACGAAATCCACGGAAATCCGGAGACAGTCTCATAAGCATCCAGCCGTTTCTGTCGCGTATGGAGTTCGCGCTGCTGGGCTGGCCGGCCGCGGAGCCGACACTCCGGCTCGATTTCCGGGAGTTCAGCTACGCCGGCAAGTTCGTCATGTCCAACACCGGCAAAGCCGTCGCTCGGGACCCCGACGAGCAGCGCCCCGACCCGCCCGAAACCGACACCGACTACGAGGGTGCAGAGCCCGGGAGCGAGGCGGATCCGTTCGAGCGCGACGTCGTAGCCGCGGCGGCGTTCAACGCCGACCGAACCGATCCGGGCGTCTGCTGGCTGCGCTACATCACGACCCGCCGGGACCGTCGCGGCGAGGGTATCGGCGCCCGACTGGCCTCGTTCGTCGCTGCTCACGCCGAGAAGCGTGACTTCCGCCGCTGTCGTATCGCAGTGAACAACCCGTACGCCTACCACGCGCTTTACAAAGCCGGGTTCGTCTACACCGGCAGAGAAACCGGACTGGCGGAAGTGGTGCTCGAGCGACCCGGGCAGCGTGACGCGGCCACCTACCAGTGTGGGCTGGATACGTTCCGCGCCACTGCCGACGAGCGCGACCTGACCGACGAGGAGCGGGCGTTTCTGGACCGCCGGGAGGGGGAGGCGGCGCCGCCGCTCGTCGAGACGCCCGGCAATGTGGACGAGCGGCCACACGCCGGGCACTGAAGTGGGGTTCTCACTCACCGATCGGGCGATAGCTGGGCGCTGCGGCGGTCCTGATAGGCTGGGGTGATTCCAGCCGGCGACCGGTATCCGGGGGTTCAAGCACAGCCGCCGGCTATCCCCCCTATGGGTAATGCGGATTTACGTGCCGTGGCCGTCATCGAGGACGTTTCCTTCGAGGAACTCGCGGGGAGCGTCGTCGCCGTCGATGCGCACAACTGGCTCTACCGGTATCTCACGACGACGGTGAAGTTCACCAACGAATCGGTGTACACCACCCAGTCAAACGAGGAAGTGGCCAACCTCATCGGTCTCGTCCAGGGGCTGCCGAAGTTCTTCGAGGCCGACGTAACCCCCGTGATGGTGTTCGACGGCGGCGTCACCGACCTCAAAAGCGACGAGGTCGAGCGCCGCCGCGAACAGCGCGAGCGCGCCGAGGAGAAACAGCAGGCCGCCGAGGATGCCGGCGAACCCGTCGAGGCCGCCCGACTGGAAGCCCGGACCCAGCGCCTGACCGAAACCATCCACGAGACAACCCGCGGGCTACTGGACCGGCTCGACGTCCCCTACATCGAGGCGCCCGCTGAGGGCGAGGCACAGTGTGCCCACATGGCTGCCATCGGCGACGCCGACTACGCCGGCAGCGAGGATTACGACACCATGACGTTCGGCTCGCCGCGGACGCTCCGACAGCTCACCTCAAAGGGGAACCCGGAGCTGATGGACCTGCAGGCGACCCTCGAGAAACACGACATCGCCTACGAACAGCTGGTCGACGTGGCGCTGTTGATGGGGACGGACTTCAACGAGGGCGTTTCGGGCTACGGCCCCAAAACCGCCGTGAAGGCGGTGAAAGCGCACGGCGATATCTGGGCCGTGATGGAGGCCGAGGACGTCTACGTCGAGAACGCCGACCGGGTGCGGGAGCTCTTTTTCGACCCGCCGGTTACAGATGACTACGACCTCGACCTGGATATCGACCCGGATATGCAGGCCGCACGCGAGTACGTCACCGATACCTGGGAGGTGCCGGCCGGCGAGGTAGAACGCGGCTTCGAGCGAATCGAGGAGTCCCTCGTCCAGACCGGCCTGGACGACTGGACGTGAGCCGTCGTCGCGATTCCGAGTCATTGTCGTCGTTCCGAGCCATTGTCCCGTCTCAGTTCGACGAGGTGAACGACACGGAGAGCGCCGCTGGCGGCTCCGTCGCGGTCCGGGCGTACACGACGCCGGGCTCCCCGGCGCCGTCGACGCCGCGAACGACCTCGAAACAGTCGATTCGCACGACCAGCCGGCCGTCCTCGACCGTCGCACGGAGCACCGGCCCGGTGCTCGTCACGGCAACGTAGGGCGGTGCGGGGACGGGCGTCGCGGGGAGGTCGTACCCCGCTGCCTCGACCGCCTCCGCGAGCAGTTCCGGGAGTCCCCCGAGTATCCCACGGTCGTCGAGCACCGCCCGAAATACTGGAACGAGCGCGTCCCGGTCGGGCGTCGCGAGTCGGCCGTCGTCGAGGCGAAGCCAGCCCGCGGCGCCTGAACTCGCGGTCGCATCTGGGGTCCCAGCCGCGGCTGCACCAGTCGGGTCGTCGCTCCCCGTTGGATCACCTGTGGCCACTGTATCGGCGGCGTCGAGCACCGCCTCGAGGGTCGCAGTACGTGTCTCGAGCAGGTGCTCGCGAGCGGCAGCCGCCGGGTCGCGGTCCGCATCGGACATGTTCGCCGGTGGCAGCCCGGCTGGCTTGAGTCTGCGGGTCCGAGATGGAGCGGTCTGGGGCTGCGGGCCACCGACGGCGGCTCACTGACGGCGCGCGCCCACCGACCGGTTTTTGACCGTCGAACTCCCCGATTCAGTATGGACACGTCCGACATCGAAGCGCTCATCGAGGCCGATATCGAGGATGCCGACGCCACCGTGACCACCCCGCGGGTCCACGAGGACGAGGAACACGAGGACGCCCACTACGCGGCCGTCGTCGTCTCGCCCGCTTTCGAGGGGGAGAGCCTGGTGAATCAGCACCAGATGGTGTACGACGCGCTCGGCGACCACATGACCCAGTCGGTCCACGCGATGGAGATTCAGACCTACACGCCCGAGGAGTACCAGACACGAGAGGCGTAGCGAGCGTCCGTCGTGGAAGCGGCGACTGCGTCCGAAAGGGGGCGACGACCACACCGATGGGTTTTACGCTCACTCGGGGCGACTTCTCGCCCATGAGTGAGGACCAGGAACATCGGATCGAGGAGGACAGCCTCGGGGAGATGCAGGTGCCTGCGGAGGCGTACTGGGGCGCCCAGACCCAGCGGGCCATCGCGAACTTCCCGATTTCGGATATCGTCTTCGGCCGGCGGTTCGTCCGTGCGCTCGGCATCGTGAAGAAGGCCGCCGCGCAGGCCAACCGCGAGTTGGCCTACGTCGACGAGGAGACCGCGGAGGCGGTCATCGCCGCCGCCGACGAGGTCATCGACGGCGAGCACGACGACCAGTTCCCGGTCGACGTGTTCCAGACCGGGTCGGGCACCTCCTCGAATATGAACGCGAACGAGGTTATCGCCAACCGCGCCGCCGAGATCCAGGGCGCCGACATCGGCGACCGCGTGGTCCATCCGAACGACGACGTGAACTTCGGGCAGTCGTCGAATGACGTGATTCCGACGGCGATGCACGTCGCCGCGCTCGAAGCCGTCGACAAGGACCTGCTCCCGGCACTCGAGGTGCTCGAAGCCGAACTCGCGGAGAAGGAACGGGAGTTCGACGGCGTCGTCAAAACCGGACGGACGCATCTGCAGGACGCCACGCCGGTCCGCCTGGGCCAGGAGTTCGGCGGCTACCGCACACAGGTACAGAAGGGTCGTGCCCGTGTCGAGAACACGCGTGTGCACCTGAGTGAACTCGCCCTCGGCGGGACTGCGGTCGGAACGGGGCTGAACACCGACCCCGAGTTCCCGGAACTCGCCGCGGCGTACATCAGCGAGGAGACGGGTATCGAGTTCCGCGAAGCCGACAACCACTTCGAGGCCCAGGCCGCCCACGACGCCATGAGCGAGGCCCACGGGGCGCTCAACGTCGTCGCCGGCAGTCTCAACAAGATCGCCAACGACCTCCGGCTGCTCGCCTCCGGCCCGCGGAACGGGCTGGGCGAGATTGAGCAGCCCGAGAACCAGCCCGGGAGCTCTATCATGCCCGGGAAAATCAACCCGGTCGTCGCCGAAGCGGTCAACCAGGTCCACAAACAGGTGGTGGGCAACGACGCCGC
The DNA here is from genome assembly GCF_036626355.1 of Halolamina sp. Taxonomy (GTDB): domain Archaea; phylum Halobacteriota; class Halobacteria; order Halobacteriales; family Haloferacaceae; genus Halolamina. The sequence continues at coordinate 15,367 of NZ_JAZKRY010000028.1, forward strand.
CGTCTCGGCGGGCGCCGCCGAGGGGCAGATCGACCTGAACCTCTACAAGCCGGTCATCGCACACAACTTCCTCGAGTCCACCGAACTGCTCTCCAACAGTGCAACGGTGTTCGCAGAGAAGTTCGTCGCCAAGCTCGAGGCCAACGAAGCTCACTGTGAGCAGCAGGTCGAGCGCTCGATGGCGCTGGCGACGGCGCTCAACCCCGCGATCGGCTACGACAAGGCCTCGAAGGTGGCCAAGCAGGCGCTCGCCGAGGGAAAGTCGGTGAAGGAGGTGGCTGTGGATGAGGGGTATCTGACGGCGGCGGAGGCCGAGACGGTGCTCGCCCCCGAGCGGATGACGCATCCGGGGATTCTGGGCAACGAGGACTGAGCTTCGGCGCGAAGCGCTCGCGGCGCCGACCGCGAATGGGCGCGAGTTCTCGCGAGTGTAACGAGCGAGAGCACGAGAGAGCGTGCTCTTTCGGAGGACGAGCGAGGGGGTAGCCCGAGCGAGTCAGTTGGGGAGGACTTGTGACCCCTGGGTGGATGGCGGTGCGGTATAAGTATCCAAGCCCACTCCGCGGTCCTGGTACTGCTGTGGTTGCAGGCTTCTCTTGCGTTGCAGTTCCGAGATTTCCACGCGCGAAAACACCCACGTAACAAACTACGAACTCACCGCGACTAACACCCTTTTTACCCCCGCCGACCCCCTAATCGATCATGACCGACGATCTCGACTACGAGGAACTGGGCCTCGTGGCTGGGCTGGAGATTCACCAACAGCTCGACACCGAGAGCAAGCTGTTCTGCCAGTCACCCACGGAGCTCCGCGAACCCGAAGAGGCGACACACACCATCGCCCGCGAGCTCCACCCGACCAAGAGCGAACTTGGCGAACTCGACGAAGCCGCGTTAGAGGAGAGCCGCGTCGACCGCACGTTCGAGTACCTCGCCTACGACACCACCTGTCTGGTTGAGGAGGACGATGAGCCGCCCGCCCGCGTCGACGAGGAGGCGATGAACGTCACCCTCGGTATCGCCGACCTCCTCGACGCCGTCGTCGTCGACCAGGCCCACGTGATGCGCAAGCTGGTCATCGACGGCTCGAACACCTCCGGCTTCCAGCGCAGTATGCTCGTCGCGCAGGCCGGCGAAATCTCGACCGACGAGGGCCCGGTCGGCATCACCGACGTGATGCTCGAGGAGGAGTCCGCCCAGCGCGTCGAGGAGACCGAGGAGGGGGTGCGCTACTCGCTGGACCGGCTTGGCATCCCGCTGGTCGAGATCGGCACCGCGCCGGATATCCGGACGCCCGAACAGGCCTACGAGGCGGCCGAACAGATCGGCATGCTCCTGCGCTCGACCGGAGCGGTCAAGCGCGGACTGGGGACCATCCGGCAGGACGTGAACGTCTCCATCGAGGCGGGCGCCCGCGTCGAGATCAAGGGCGTGCAGGCGCTGGATGACATCCGGGATATCGTCGCCAACGAGGGCTCCCGGCAAGTTGAACTGCTGGACATCCGCGAGGAGCTGCTGGAGCGCGACGCCGCGGTAGGCGAAACAACTGAGTTGAGCCACGTGTTCGAGGATACTGACTCCGGCGTCATCCAGAGCGCGCTGGACTCCGGCGGGACGGTGACCGCGGTGGCGCTCTACGGCTTCGACGGACTGGTCGGCCGAGAGATCCAGCCCGACCGCCGTCTGGGGACGGAGTTCTCCGACCACGCGAAACGAGCGGGCGCGGGCGGTATCTTCCACACCGACGAGCTTCCGGCCTCCGGTGTGACGGAGGACGAGGTCGCGTCGCTGAACGCTGCAGTCGACGCCGGTGAGGGCGACGCCGTCGCAATCGTCGCCGCCGGCGGCGACGTGGCGGAGCAGGCAATCGAAGCCGTCGCGGACCGCGCTCGGAGCGCAATCGAAGGCGTCCCCGAGGAGACTCGCGGCGCGAACGAGGGCGGGACGACCCGGTATCTGCGCCCGCTGCCCGGTGCCGCGCGGATGTATCCCGAGACGGACGTCCCGCCGGTCGAACCCGACACGAGTGACGTGCTGACACCCGAACTACTCACCGAGCGCGTCGAGCGCTACGTCGAGGAGATGGGACTGGACGAGGGGCTGGCCGAGCAGGTGGCGTTCGGCCGCCGGATGGTGCTGTTCGAGGAGGCCGTCGAGGCCGGTGTCGACCCGACGTTCGCCGCGGCCACGCTTGAGTCAACCCTCACCGAGCTCAGCCGCGAGGACGTCGACGTGGAGTCCATCCGCGACGGCGCGCTGCTTTCGACGCTCCAGCTCGTGGAGGCTGGCGAACTCCCGAAGGAGGGAGTCAACGACGTGTTCGAAGCGCTCGCGGCGGACGCCTCGCTCACCGCGGCGGAGGCCATGGACGAGGCCGGCGTCGGCGGGACCGACGAGGCGGAGGTCCGCGAGGCTGTCGCCGAGGTCGTCGAGCGCAACGCCGAGCAGGTCGAACAACAGGGGATGGGCGCGTTCTCGGCGCTCATGGGCGAGTGCATGGGCGCGCTGCGCGGGCAGGCAAGCGGTGACCTCGTGAGCGAGGTGCTGCGCGAGGAGATCCAGAAGCGGGCCTGAGTGGGCGCACGCCCACGCGGGAAGGACGTATAGGGTTCCGGCCCCTACAGTCGATATTCAATGGCTCGTACCCCTAGCCCCGCCCTCGCCGTCGCCGCCCTGGTCGTCTGTTCGGCCTTCGGCGGTGTCGCTGTCGGGGCGATTCCGGACAACCGGGTGACGATCACCCAGACGACCGTCGCCCCGACTACGCCAACTGCCGGTGCCCCCACGACCGTCTCCGCGACGGTTCGGCTCTCGGGCGGGAGCGCCTCCGCGGCCTCCCTCGACCGCGTCGCCATCGTGGACGGGGACGAGACGCTCGGGGAAGCGACCGGCCTCGGCGCGCTCTCGCCTGGCGAGACGCTGACGGTCCCGGTCACAACGCGTTTCGAGGAGCCGGGTGCACGGAACCTGACCATCGTCGCCACAGTCACCGACGCAGACGGTGAGCGCACGACGGTTCGCCGGCCGCTCTCGCTCGTCGTCGAGTCGGGCGCGCCACAGGTCGCGTTCGAGACCGACGGACTCGCCGCCGGCGCCGATGTCGGGGCGACCGTGACGGTGTCGAACCCGACGACCGCAGCGCTTCGAGACCTCACGCTCTCGTTCCCTGGCGTGGACGGCGAGCGCACCAGTCGGACCATCCCGACGCTGGCTGCCGGGGCCAGCCAGTCGCTGAACTTCAGCCTTCGCGCGGTGTCGGCGGGCGAACGCCCGCTCCGGGTCGAAGTGTCGTACACGACGGCCGCGGGCACGCGAGCCACGACTGTCGGTGAACGAGTCGTGACCATCGAGGGGTTAGACGATGATGTCGGAATCCGGGTCGAGCGAGTACAGACGAGCGGGGACGCCACGACGACTGGCGGGGATGGGCTCTCCGGGCTTGCCGGTGCGCTGGGCGGTGGCGGCGGTACGCTTCAGTCCTCCGGGGACGCCGACGGCGAGGGACAGCAGCGCGCCGGCGCCGGCGTCACGGTGACGAACTTCGGGAACGCGGCGATCGAACGAGTGGTTCTCGTTCCCCGTCTCCCCAACGGGAGCGTCGCTCCCCAACTCGGCCGCGTCGTCGTCGCCGAGACGCTCGCTCCCGGTGAGTCCGAACAGGTGGTTCTCGATCTCTCGGCTGTGCAGAGTCCAGAACTGCGGTTCGCCGTCGAGTACGGCCTGGGTAGTGAGAGACGCGAGGCCGTCCAGTCCTACCGCCTCGACCGCGACCGTGGGGCCGTCTCGCTTACCGGACTCAACGTCACCGTGGACGGCGACCGGGTCCGTCTCTCGGGCAACCTCGGGAACGTCGGCGACGGCGAGGCACGCGGCGTCGTCGTCCGCGTCGGGACGGGCGAGTACGCTGCGCCAGCCTACCCGCAGCGGGACTACTTCCTCGGGACCGTCGCCGCGAGTGAGTTCGCCCCCTTCGAACTGACCGCCCGGGTAGACGTCACCAACGCGACCAGCATCCCGGTAGTGGTCAGCTACACCACCGCTGACGAGCGACGAACCGAAACCGTCGAGGTGCCGCTACCCCGCGATGTCGGGGACAGCAACCCGAGGGATCTGTTCGGGTCGCTCGGCGGGACCGTCGTCGGGGGCGCTCTCGGCCTGCTCGTCACCGTTCCGGTAGTCGGCTTCGCTGTCAGGCGCTACCGATGAGTGACAGCCAGGAATCTGCGGGGTCGACCGACACCGTCGGACGCTCGGAGCGTCCGCCGCCGTTGCGACTCTCGGGGGTCACGAAGCGTTACGAGGGCGGCGGCGGGACCGTCACCGCACTCGACACCGTCTCCTTCGGCGTCGAACGCGGTAAGGTGACGGCCATCGTCGGCCCGTCAGGGTCCGGGAAATCGACGCTGCTGAACATGCTCGGCCTGCTCGACGACCCGACGACCGGTCGCATCGAGCTCGGGGGCGAGCCGGTGGCGGGGCTCTCGGAACGGGAACGAACCGACGTGAGACGGGAGCGGGTGGGGTTCGTCTTTCAGGACTACCACCTCATCCCCACGTTGTCGGCGGTTCGGAACGTCCGGCTCCCGACGGCGTTCCTCGAACAGGACTACACCGACCGCGCAGTCGACCTCCTCACCAGGGTCGGGCTGGGCGACCGGCTCGAGCACACCCCTGACGAGCTCTCCGGCGGCCAGAAACAGCGGGTCGCGATCGCCCGCTCGCTCATCAACGAACCCGACGTGCTGCTGGCCGACGAACCCACCGGCAACCTCGACCGGGAGACCGGTACGGCCGTTCTCGGGGAGATACGCGATATCGCCGACGGCGGCGTCGGTGTCGTGGCGGTCACCCACGACGAGCTCGTTACGGAGTTCGCCGACCGAACGGTCGAACTGACTGACGGGGTGTTGCGTGGCTGACTCCGACCGCACCGGGACGACCCGGACGGACGCGCGGCTCTGGGCCCGGCTCGACCGCGAGTTCCCCGCGCTCTCGCTGGCGGTACAGAACCTCTCCAGACAGCGCCTCCGTGCTGGGCTCGCCACCCTCGGCATCGTCATCGGCGTCTTCGCCGTGGTCGCGCTCGGAATGCTCGGCACTGCACTGCAGGGTGCCGCACTCGCGGAGCTGGGCGGCCTCGGGAACCAGGTCATCATCAGCCCGGCCGATGGCGAAGAGTCGCTCGACAGCCGTGACCTCCAGGCGATTCAACGTGCCGCGGCGGGTCACGGGGAAGTCGTCCCGCTGAAGTCGGGCGCTGTAACCGCCGCCGGCCCCGGTGGCCAGACGTTCGCCCAACTGTACGGGACCACTCGTCCCCAGGCGCTGTTCGGTGACGCCAGTGCCCCGGCCTACCACCGGCAGGGGGCCGTGATCGGGGCCGACGCCGCACAGTCGTTGGGCGTTCGGGTCGGCTCGACCATCGACATCGAGGGGAACCAGTATCGCGTCGTCGCCGTGATGGAGGACGACGGAAGCTTCTCCCCCATCAGACCGGACTCGGCGGTCGTGCTGCCCCCCGGTGAGTTCGCGACCGACGGCTATTCGCGAGTGGTCGTGCAGGCCGACTCCGGCGAGGACGCCCAGGAGGTCGCAACGATGGTACGCGAGCGGCTGAACGGCCGCCAAGAACGAGTCTCGGTGCTCTCGCTCACGAGCGTTCTCTCGCGCATCACGGAGTTCTTCGCGCTGCTCAACGGCTTCCTCCTCGCAGTCGCCGGGGTGTCGCTGGTCGTCGCCGGCGTCTCGATATTCAACATCATGCTGATGACGGTGTCCGAACGCCGGGGAGAAATCGGGGTGCTCCGAGCGGTCGGCATCCACCGCGAGCAGGTACTCCGAACGCTGCTCGCGGAAGCGACCCTCCTCGGCGTCGCCGGAGGCACTATCGGGAGCGTGCTCGGCACAGCCGTCGTCGTCGGCGTCGCCCTCACGACGCGGCTCCCGCTCCCTGCGGTTTTCGTCCCGACGAACGCGCTGGTGGCGCTAGGCGCGTTCGGGTTCGGGGTCCTCGTGGCGCTGGTCGGCGGGCTCTACCCAGCCTACCGGGCTGCGTGGGAGCCCCCGGTGGAGTCCCTCCGCGGGTGAGAGCCGGTCCAGCAGGCGTAAGCCGGTCGACTCTCAGCGTTCGACGACGAGTTCGACGAAGGTAGCCGTCCTCGAACCCGAGAATGGACATGTGTGTGATGCCGTCGTCGTCAACACCGTCGTGTCGTCGAGGGGGAGCTACTCCTCGGCCAGCATCTCCACCAGCGTGTCGAGCGAGTAGCTCGAAAGCGGCCGCTGGCCGTCACGGAGCGACCGGATAACGAAAGTCGAGTTAGTGCGGTCGACCTCATCGATATCTTCGAACTCCCGGATGAGTCGCTCAACGGCGTCGCTCTCCGGGAGGCGGGCGACGACGACGAAATCCGTCTCCCCCATCGTGAAGTACGCTTCCGTCACGCCCTCGACGGCCAGCAGCCGCTCGCTCAGGGATTCGTGCGAGCCGCTGTAGTCCGCGAGCACCTCCAGCACGACGGTCACACCCAGCCCTACCGCCTCCAGGTCCAGGTCGTAGAGGTCGTTCTCGACGATTCCCTCGTCGCGGAGGTTGTTGAGCCGGTAGTGAATCGTCGAGATGGGAATCCCCGTCTCCTCGTGCAGCTGTTCGGGGCTGCCGGTACCGAGGTCCGAGATGGCCTTCAGCAGGCGCACGTCGCGCTCGTCCATGTCCAGTAATTCGGGAGGGAGGCTCAAAGAAGTTGCGATACTTTGAAAGTTATCACTAACTATCTATTTCTGCCTTGAAGTGAATCCGAGAATACGACAGGCCGCTACTGACAAGTATAAGTATATCAGTCTATTCGTACTAGACACAACTATACGATGCTTCGCTGGAGTACATCTCAACTACTGACCGGAATACTGTTCGTTTCTGTCGCGTGGATCTGGGGCGGCTCGTTCGTCGCTATCGAGGTGGGGCTGAGTTCGGTGCCACCGTTCTGGTTCGCGGGGCTGCGCTACCTGCTTGCGGGCGTTGTCGTCTCTGCGGTCGCCGTCGTGACTGGTCGCTTCCGTCCATCCGGGTGGACAGAGTGGCTCTCGGTCGGCCTCGTCGGCGTCTTCGTCGTCGCAGGCTACCACGGACTCCTCTATCTCGGGACTGCGGCGGTCTCGGGTGCGATCGCGGCGGTGGTGGTCTCGCTCTCACCGGTGTTGACCACCGTCGTCGCCGGAGCGGTCCTCGCTGAGGAGTCGCCGGATCTCGTCGACGGGCTGGGACTGCTGTTCGGGCTGGCCGGCGTCGCCGTCATCGCGGACCCCGGAAGCGGGAACGTTCCGCTCGTCGGCGTGGCGCTCGTCTTCGTCGGCGTCTCGCTGTTCGCAGTCGGCTCGGTCGGCATCAGGGCGCTCGACAGCGGGCTCCCGGCGGCGGCGCTGCAGGGTTGGGGGATGCTGCTCGGGTCGACGCTGCTCATCGTGACGGCGCTGCTGCGGGGCGAGGCGTTCCCGACCGGGATCGTCTCGGGCGGGGCGACGCTCCCGTTCCTCTACCTCACGCTCGTCGCCGGGGTGGTGGGCTATCTCGTCTACTTCGAACTGCTCTCCCGTATCGGGCCGGTCCGGGTGAACCTCGTCGCCTATCTCGAACCGGTGACAGCCGCGATGGTGGCGTGGGGCGTGCTCGGACACGCACCGACGGCGACGACCGCTGCTGGCTTCCTACTCGTCTTCACCGGGTTCGCCCTGGCGACCGGTATCGACCCGCTCGCGCGAATTCGCTCGGAACTGGAGGTCTCGGTTCAGCAGAGCGACCTCGCGGATAGCGGCGCCGTCGAACACCACCCCGCTGATTGATAGTGATTACTACGAGTCGGTCCGAATCACGCTGTTTCTAATAGCTCTTTGCAGTGGATGGCGACGCGACGCCCACCAGCTATTCCAGCACCGCGGAGTTCCCATGACCAATGAAACCGCATTGGGCCGGGCACAGGACCCCGCGCAGCCATCCGCCTGGCGACCGCCCCGCAGCGGCTATGGCGGTCAGCGCGTGGTGCTGTACGGTTCCGTGCGGTTCAATTAGCCAAGGGAACTCCGTGGTGCTGTTTCTGGTCGCTGTTGCGGAGCCGCGTCCGGCATCGCTAGCTGAGACAAAACACCGCCCACTCGGTGACCAAGATCAAGTGTTGGACCTTCCTATAACATCGACGGATACTACCGCCGGAGTTCGTCCACTTCGTCCAGTTCCGCGAGCAGCTCCTTCCGGTGCCGGAGCTGTTCGGTCGCGCGCCGGAGCACGCCGAACAGTGTCGTCACCTCACGGTCGGTCGGCTCGGCGCGACCGATGAGCCGGCGGAACATCCGCGCGGTCTTCTCGTGTTTGTGCTCGCGGTGGCCCATCGCCGTCAGGAACTGGTCCCAGTAGTCGTGGAGCCGCTCGATCTCCGCGGGGTCGGCGCGGTGGCGCTCGACGTCCGGAAGCTGCGTGTCGGGGAGCGTGAGCGTCCGGAGTTCGTAGAGCACGACCGTCGCCGCCTGCCCGAGATTCATCACGGGGTACTCCTCGCTCGCGGGGATGGCGGCGATCTGGTCTAACCGCTCCAGTTCCTCGTTGGCGAGCCCCTTGTCCTCGCGCCCGAACACGAGCGCGACGGGGCCCGCGACGTCGCGGAGCGACTCGTTCAACTCTGCCGGCGTGGCGTACGGGAACCGGACGTGGCTTCGGCTGTCCTCGCCGGTGATCGCGGTGAAGCCGACCGTGTGGTAGTTCGCACACACCGCCTCGAAGCTGACCTCCGTGGCGCCCGGAAGCACGTCATCGCGAGCGTGGCCGGCGAAGCCGTACGCCTCGCCGTCGGGTTCGAGTTCTGGCGGGTCGATCAGCAGCAGGTCAGAGAGCCCGAAGTTCTTCATCGCCCGGGCGATGGTGCCGACGTTGCCGGGGGTCTGGGGCTCGACGATACAGACCGAGATTCCGGGGAGTTCGGCGTCGTCGCCGAGGTACTCCGGGTCGGTGTCGCCAGCGGTGCTGCATTCGGGCTCCTCGCCAATCGGGTTCTCTGCGCCGTCAGGCTCGGACTTCTCGCTCATCCGCTCGGATACTCGGTGTCGAGGTCGATGTCGTCGAGGTCGACCGGCTCCTCATCGTCGTCCTCCTCCTGGCTGCCCCAGTCGGCGGCGTCGCGCATGTCGTAGCGGACCTCCTCGTACTCGACGGCCTCCTCCAGACGGCGCTGGGCCTCCTCGGGGGAGGGAAGATTCGGGAGCTCGTCGGGCGCCTGCTCGACGTGCTCGTCCGGGCCGTACCCGTCCGGTGCGCGGTTGCCGGCGGCGAACCACTCGTGGAACTCGTCGCGGAACCGCTCCTCGCCGGCGAGTTCGCTGCCGCCCCCCTCACGGAACCAGTAGAGGAAGTCCGCTTCGTGGGCGTCACAGAGCAGCACCTCGTCGCCCGGCTCGCCGTAAACGATGGCGGCGGGGGTACAGCGTTTCTTCTCCGCCTCGCCGTGGATCAGGTAGCAGGCGTCACAGGGCTGCTCGACCAGCAGGCCGAGGCGGAGGATGCGGTTTCGGGTATCGGCCGGCAGCTCGTCGAGGGGGTGCCAGTTGCCGTCCTCGGTGAACAGCTCCTCCTCGTCGAACCGCCAGCCACGTAGGCCGACGCTCACTTTCGCCATTACCCGAGGTTCCCGCTGCGCGTGGAAAAAGGACGCGTTCCGGGGGCGTTCACCCCCGCTGCTACCCGCGGGAGTAGTAGATTCGCGGGTCGATGATGGTGAACGCGATATCCTGGAACAGGTTGCCGAACAGGCCGACGAGAACCGGGATGAACGTCGTGGCGAGGATGAGCCCGATATCCCGGTCGGCGATGGCCTGGTACGCCGTCAGGCCGAGTCCCGGTACGTTGAACACGACCTCGACGATGTACACCGTCACGAACAGCACGGTCAGGACCTCGGTGAAAAACACCGAGAGCAGCGGGACGGCGATGTTCCGTAGCACCGCTCGCCCGACCTGCCGCGGTCCCGCACCGGTCGATCTGAGCATCTTGACGAAATCCTCCGACAGCGTTCCGAGCGCCTCCGAGCGGACGTAGCGAATCTGGACGGCCAGCAGATTGAGCGTGACCACGGGGATCGGGAGGAGCAGTCCCGTGATGTTCTCCAGCGTCCACAGCCCGTACCGGCTGTCGATCGCGACGACGAACAGGTTTAGCTGTTTGAGCAACAGGAAGACGAACAGCTCACCCAGGAAGAAGGCAGGAATTCCGAATCCGATATACGCGAGTCCTGAGGTGAGGATATCGATCATGCCGTCTCGGTTGAGCGCGGCCGAGAGCCCGAGTCCAACGCTCGCGAGGCTCGCCATGACGATGGACGGGATGAGATAGACGAGCGTGACGGGCGCTTTTCGTGCGAGGATGTCCATGACTGGCTCGTTGTAAGTGAACGAGTAGCCCCACTCCAGGGTGACGTAGCTCCACATCCACTTCAGATAGCGGTCGAGGATGGGGTCGTCGTAGTTACGCGACTCCCTGTAGGCCTGGACGGCCTCCTCCTGGCTCTCCATCGGTGCGGCCCACCGGATGAACTCGACGGTCGGATCGGGCATCACCGCGTAGACCAGAAACGTCACGGAGAGCATGAGAAACGTCGCGAACAGCGTCCAGAGCAGTCGCTGCGTGACGTACCGACTGAAGCTCACCTCCCATCACCCCGCCGGCCGAACGCGATGGCCGAACCGGGCGCCAGGGCCGAGGCCCACGCCATCGATTTACAGAGGAGGCTGTCGGGGTCAAAAGCGTTGCTCAAACAGCTATAGTACTCACCGCAAGATTATTGTCGATTCCCGGCCCCTCACGACCGATGCGATGGGCACAGTGGCCACAACTACACCGGTCGGCCCCAATGTAGGCTCCGCGAGTCGATGACTGAATCGAACGATCTGGAAGAGCTCCACGGCAGGCCGATCGAGTGGGCAGAGGACAGCGACGGCGGTGTCCTCACTCGCCGCGACGGCGTCTTCCTGCTCGGTGTGGCTGCGCTCGCTGCCACGTTCGTCTACGACTACACGCAACTCTCAGGCGCCGAACGACTCGTCGGCGACTGGAACCCACAGGAGTTCGAGTGGCTGTTCGTCCTTTCGCTGCTGATTTTCGGTCTCTACGTGATCGTCCCGCTCATCCAGAAGCGGGAACTCACCCGCCAGTACTGGCGCAAGCTCCGGACCGACCGGCTGGCGCTGTTCAGTCTCGCGTGGCTCACGCTGCTGTTCGCCCTCGGGCTGCTGGCGCCACTCATCTACGGGACGCTCACTACCGACACCACCGCGCTACATAACCCGCCGTTCGGGTTCCGCATCATCGACATCCTCGCCGGCGGCTGTGCGGGAACCGTCTCGAATGGCTACTGTCACGGCTCGCTGGCCCACCCACTCGGCACGACAGGCAACGGGGAAGACGTGCTCGCCTACACTGTAACCGGGATGCGTGTCGCCCTCGCGGTCACGCTCATCACCGGCACCATCATCGTCCCGCTTGGGGTGGCTGTGGGCACCATTGCAGCGACAGCCGGTGGCAGGGTCGACGAGATACTGATGCGGTACGTCGATCTTCAGCAGACCGTTCCCGCATTCTTCGCCTACATTCTCGTTCAGTACATCTACTACCCGAGCCTCTTGCTCATCATCATCATCTTCGGGCTGCTGAACTGGGGCGGGCTGGCCCGGCATATCCGGAGCGACGTGCTCCGCACGCGGGAGGCCGGCTTCGTCCGTGCTGCAAAGAGCGCCGGCATCGGACAGCTGCAGCTGATCCGACGGCACCTCGTCCCGAACACCTGGGACACCGTCGTCACGGCCGCGACGTTCCAGCTTCCGATGCTCGTCATCATGGAGGCGACGCTGTCGTATCTGATGATCTCCAGCGGCGGCGGCACCCAGTCCCTCGGCGACCCGCGGGTGAACTCCTGGGGCCAGCTCATCGCTGTCGGCATGCGGGAGTTCCCGACCTACTGGTGGGTACCGGTGATCCCGGCCATCACGCTCCTGCTGACCGTGGTCGCGATAAGCCGCCTCGGCGACACGCTTCGGGACGTGCTCGACCTCCAGGCGGAATCCTGAGCGTCGGTGGGGCCCGAAACGATACTCGCCGTGGCCGCAGGCTGTGGGTTGTCGGGCGTACACTCTTTACGCCCGGTCACGAAGGGTTCGGCATGCCGGATCTCCTGGACACGTATATCGAGAACCGTGAGCGCATCCAACCGAGCGACACCAACAACTACGGCAGCGCCCACGGGGGGATCGTCACCAAGTGGATGGACGAAATCGGCGCGCTCTCGGCGATGCGCTTTGCGGGAGAAACTTGCGTGACGGCCTCGATCGACCAGATGAACTTCGAGCGACCAATCCCGGTCGGCGAGACGGCGGTCATCCGCTCGTACGTCTACAAAGCCGGCAGGACGAGCGTTCGGGTCCGCCTCGAAGCGTTCCGCGAGGAGCCACGGACCGGCGAGCGCAAGAAAACTACCGAGTCCTACTTCGTCTACGTCGCCATCGACGCCGATGGGAACCCACAGGAGGTGCCGGAGTTGACGACGACCACCGAGCGCGGAAAGATGCTGGAACAGAAGGGGCTGGAGGGGGAGGACGAATCCACGCAGAACTGAGTGACCGCCTCAGTTGACGGTGGCGGGTCACCGGTCGTGGAACCTCCGGCCCCAACTACGCTGCCGGTCGCTCCTTCCCGAGACACGGTGACCCAGCCCGGTCGGAATCGGCTGGTACGGGTATCGACTGGGACAGTTCATCGGAATTCGCGTTGGCCTCTTGTCTGGGGCCTCGGAACTGCTCACCGAGCAGTCTGCCCGGAATAACTCCCTGTCAGCCGAGGTTCGTGTCTGGAACTGGAGTTTCAGTCTCGTTCCCGGCTCACCTCAACTGAGAGGTCCTCGCACAATGCGTCGCTGACGTAACAGCCACGCTCGCCGAGTTCTACCAGCCGCTCGAGTGATTCCTCGTCGGCATCGGATGGCAGGCTGACCGTGACCGCGATCGAGTCGAGTGACCCGCGCTCCGGGTTGCCGTCGGCTTCCACACGAACCTCCGTGAGTTCGATATCGCGCTTTTCGGCCTGAAACCCGATACTCGTCGCGAGACAGGAAGCGTACGCTCCGAGCAGGTAGTCGACCGGGCTGGGAGCGGTCCCCGAGCCACCGAGTTCCCCCGGTTCGTCGAACGACCACTCGAACGACCCCGCCGTCACGACGCCGGACAATCCGCCGGTACTCCGCGCCACGACGGACCGTTCAGGGAGTGTCACGGTTTCTGTGCTGGGGGTCACCGATTCCGGGAGCAGGGGCCACGGCTGTTCGAGGTGGCCGACGAGCGTCTCGAGGAAGCGCGCGGCGTCAGCGCCGTCGACGGCGCGATGGTCGAACGAGAGGCTCAATGGGAGCTGCCGTCGGAGTTGTCGCGTCCCCGGCCCGTCGACAGATGTCGTTCGCTCTTGGAGTGCGTTGACACCGAGGATCGCGACCTGCGGCGGGTTGATGACCGGGTCAAACGACTCGACTCCGTAGGGACCGAGGTTCGTCACAGTGAACGTCCCGCCTTCGAGATCGTCGGGCGTGAACTCGTCTGCCAGCACCCGTTCGGTCAGGTCGCGGCGTTCGCCAGCGACCGCTTCGAGGGATTTCGTCGCGAGGTCGTCGAGAACCGGCGTGACGAGTCCTCGTTCGAAGTCCACGGCGAACGCGACGTTCTGTCTCTCGGAGAGGATCAGCGTCTCCTCCTCGACGGTGGCGTTGAACGCCGGATGCGCCGTCAGCGTCTCCGAGAGCGCGACGAGCAGGACGTCCAGTATCGACACGTCGACTTCGAGCGCCTGCTCTGCGGCGTCGACTGCCTCGAGTATCTGTTCGGCGTCGGCCGACCGGTCGAGGGTGACGTGGACCGCGTCCCGGTAGCTCTGCTGGAGGCGCTCTGCGATCGTTCGGCGCATCTCGCTGAACGGGCGCTCTTCACGAACGTCCCTGGTTTCGCTCCGTTCAGCAGCGGCCTCCACGTCTTCGACCATGACCGCCCCGCCGGGTCCCGTCCCCTCGACGCCCGCGAGGTCGAGTCCCAGCTCCTCGGCGCGTTGCCTCGCTCTCGGGGCGACTCGTTCCGGTTCCTCCGTAGCGGCGGCCCCGCCAGTGGAGGCCGAGCGCTCGACGTCTTCTTCGATCACCGCCCCGTCAGGCCCCGTTCCGTCGACGGTTTCGATGTCGACGCCGAGCTCGTCTGCCCGCTTACGCGCCCGGGGAGTGACCTTCGATGGTTCGGCCGACCCACGCCCACTCGGTTCCGTCGAGCCCGTGGTCTCGGTTGTGGATGGGGCCGCTTCAGTTCCCGCCCCTGCTCCCGCGGTCGCTTCGGCGGCAACTTCCACCTCACTCGCCTCGATTGTCGATTCGAGCGCGGAGATGTCCTCGTCCGCGCCGGCGACGATTCCGAGGGGCTGGTTCGGCTTCCGCACGTCGCCCACATCGGCGTAGACCCGTCGCAGGACGCCGTCTTCGGTGGCTTCGATCTCGAAGACGGACTTCTCGGTCTCGACCTCCGCAAGCTGTTCCCCTTCGCTGACGCTGTCGCCGGGGCTCACGTGCCACTCGATGAGCGTTGCCCGGTCCTGTTGCATCCCGAGGCCCGGGACGCGGACGATGGACGCCATGGGGGTCAGACGCTCCCCGTCACGGTCAGGCCAGATCCCGGACAGCCGTTTCGATGGTGTCGGCGTCGGCGAGAATGCGCTCCTCTTGGGGTGGCGCGAACGACGGCGGCACCGTGTGCAGGCGCGTCACTCGTTTCACCGGCGCTTCGAGCGACCAGAAGCCAACGTTGGCGATGCGTGAGGCGATCTCGGCCGCCGCTCCACACATCCGGTTTGCGTTGTCGGCGACGATGACTCGACCCGTCCTCTCGACGCTCTCGAGAATCGCCTCCTCGTCGAGCGGAACCAGCGTCCGCGGGTCGATCACCTCGACGTCGACGTCGGCCGCGACATCGTCGGCGACGTCGAGGGCCATCTCCACGGTTTCCCCGATCGCGACGACGGTGATGTCGGAGCCCTCGCGCCGGACCTCGGCCTCGCCCAGCGGGACCGTGTAGGACTCGTCGGGAACCTCCCCCTCCGCCGACTGGAGTACTATCGGGAAATAGACCATTACCGGATCATCCTCCTCGACAGCGGCCCGGAACAACCCTTTCGCGTCGTAGGGCGTCGTCGGAACGACGGTCTTGACGCCGTAGTTCATGAACGCGGGGTACGGGTTATCGGAGTGCTGTCCGGCGAGCGCTCCCGGCGCACCGGCCATGGGAATCGTGATCGTCACCGGTGCCTGAATCTGGCCGTTGCTCATGTGCGAGAGCTTGGCGGCCTGGTTGACGACCTGGTCCATCGCGACGTACGTCGCCGTGTTGATCTGGTACTCGATGATGGGCCGCTTGCCAACCATCGCCGCGCCGATGCCGAGACCGGTGAACCCCGCCTCGGAGATCGGCGTGTCGCGAACGCGGTCGGGGCCGAACTCCTCGACAAGGCCGCTGGTTGTCCCCGTAAGCCCGTGTTCGACGTCCTCGCCCATGACGAACGCGTCGTTGATCTCCTCGAGTGTCTGGTAGTGCGACTCGTTGACCGCCTGTAAATAGCTTTTCGTGGACATTATCGGTACCTCGGTTGGTAGATGCCGTCGTACTCCTCGTCCTGGTAGAACCCGGTCGCAGCGTCCTCCCCGGGCGGGAGCTCGCTTTCCTCCATGAACTCGACGGACTCCTCGACTCGTTCAGTTTCCGTCGCCTCGATGGACTCGATCTCGTCCGCGTCGAAGATGTCGGCGTCGAGGAGTCGCTCCCGGAAGTTCGGGACCGGGTCGCGTTCGTGCCATCTCTCCTCTTCTTCCTCCGACCGGTAGTCGAACATCCCGGTGAGGGAGGCGGTGTGGTCGAGGTAGCGATACGTCTCGGCCTCGATAAACTGCGGCCCGTCACCGGACCGGATCGATTCGATCGAATCGGAGACTTCCTGGTACACCGTGAGGACGTCCTGTCCCTCGATCGTCTTTCCGGGCATGCCGTATCCGGCCGCGCGGTCGGCGAGCTGCTCGGGGCCCGACGACTCCTCGACCGGGAGCGTGACCGCGTAGCCGTTGTTCTCGACGAGGAAGAGCACTGGCAGCTCCCAGACTGCGGCGAGGTTCATCGTCTCGTGGACGATGCCCTGATTCGACGCGCCGTCGCCGAAGAAGGCGATCGCGACGGCATCGTCGCCATCGAGTTTCGACGCGAGCGCCGCGCCTGCGGCGTGTGGGAGGCTCGCGCCGACGATGCCGTTCGAGCCGATGATGCCCTGTGAGGGCTCGAACATGTGCATCTCGCCACCACGCCCGCCGCTGATACCAGTCTCGCGACCGCCGATTTCCGCCATGACGCGTTTGGGCTCGATGCCCATCCCCAGAATGTGGCCGTGGGGCCTGTGGGTTGTCGTCAGGTAATCGCCCGCATCGAGCGCTTCTGTCGCACCGATGGCGGTCCCTTCCTGCCCTTGCATCAGGTGGGCGTCCGTGAACACGTCCCCGGGTTCTTGAGGAACTCGCTGAAGCCTTCAACTCGTGGTACGGCTCCGACGACG
>NZ_JAZKRY010000029.1:0-30436 GCF_036626355.1 Halolamina sp.
GCTCGACGAGGTCGTCGTCGCTGTGGTCGATCTCCTCGACGGGCGCGTCGACCGAGCGGACGCTCACACACCGCTCCGAGAGGTGGTGCTCGTGAGCCTGTTCGTGGCTCATCGGCACGGTCTCGTCGAGGATGGTGAGCCAGGTGAACCGGTCGGCGACCATCGCCGCGGTGTGGATCGTCGTTTCGGCCGGGCCGACGACGGGGATGTCCAGGAGCTCTCGCAGTGCCCGGATGCCGGGGTCGCCGAAGCAGCCGATAACAAGTGCATCGAACTCCTCGGCGACTTCGTCGGCCGTCTGCATCGTGCCGACGACACACCACGCTTCCTCGACAGCGCTCTCGATGCTCGTCGGGCCGGGGCCCTCTGCCTCGAGCACAGTGACGTCGACGTGTTCGGGAGTGAGGACGTTCGACACGCGCTCACGCCGGTTCTTCTCCTCCTCGGGCAGCCCGACGCCGGGAACGAGGTAGCAGACGTCGACCATCAGGCCACCTCCGTAACGTCGGCGACGAGGTCACGCGCCCGTTCCAGTTCGCCGACGACGGTGTTCTGCTCCCGTGTCAGCTGTGTTTCCACGAACCGCGCCTCGTCGCCCTCGGTTACCTCGAACTTCCGGGCAACGGCGTAGCGCGGGAACGGCTCCCGATTGGTGGCTGGGTCCTGCTCGAACTGGCCGCGCTCTACGAGGTAGAGACGCGTCAGCACGCGGGAGAGTGAGGTGATCGTGTCGTTGGCGACGGCTGGGTCGATGTTGCCGTTGCGGGCGGCCTTCTGGAACGTCTGGAGCTCGCCCTCGAGCGCGTCGAGTCGCTCGAGCGTCGGCGAGAAATCGAAACGCTCGCCGGCAGTCTCATCGTAGCGCTCGACGGCCTCACGCAGCTTCGCGGCGGTCCGGGCGTGGTCGAACGGCAGCACCTCGGCGTTGAGCACGCGGGCGACCGCGGTGACGTACACCCGAATGTCCCGGAGCAGTTCGTCTTCGCCGGCCTTCTCCAGGGTGTCAGTCGAGACGTGCCAGGCGTCGGAGTTGCCACCGCAGCCGCCGACGCCGTGGTAGCCCCGACGCTCGCGCTCCTCGGCGGGGATGTTCGAGGAGAGCATGAAGAAGCCGGTGATCCCCAGGTTGTCGAAGGAGTAGTCGCCCGCGCGGAACGGGAACTGCTCCTCGTAGGGGGTGCCTGCGACGTCGTCGATGGCGCCGCCGACGAGTTCGTGGGCCTCCGGGCACCAGCAGGACATGTCGGTGTACTCGGTGCTGTCTTTCGCCCCTGGTGAGTCCATGTTGACCTGGGCGACACAGTTGTCGGCCAGTTCCTTCGCGAACGTGTCCGCGTACCAGGTCGACCCGGCGTAGCGGCCCGTCGAGTGGCCCGGCCACCAGGCGACACGGAGGTTCCGCGTCAGTTCGTCGCTGTGTTCGTTGAACACCCGGGCGGACTCGAGCAGGCCCGCGTCGCCGGTTGCGTTGTCGGTGATGCCGACGTACCAGGAGTCGTAGTGCCCGTGAAGCAGCAGGAACTCGTCGGTCTCCGGTTCGGCCTCACCCTCGATTTCGGCGACAACGACGGGACAGTCCATCCAGTCGGTGGTGAGATCCGTCGAAATTTCGAGTTCCAGCCCCTCCTCGCTCTCGGCCCACTCCATCAGCGTCTCGCCGTCGGGCTGATTGACGTTGACGATGGGGACGTCCGGAATCTTGTCGCGCTCGTCGTAGCGCGGCGCGCCGCCCCAGATGGGCGTGGCGATACCGTTGTGTGGCTCGCGGTCGTGCTTGTGGATGGCGACGACGCCGATGGCGCCTTTCTCCGAGAGCTTTCGCACCGCTCGGATGGAGAGACTCCCGGCTTTCGTGAGCGCGATGGCGCCCGTCAGGTCACCGATATCGTGGTAGGGCTCGTGAGGACCTGTATCCTCGTCGAGCAGGTCGCCGCCGGCGGCGCCGACGTACTCCACGGGACCCGAGACCGTTGTCGAGGCCGAAAAGGAAACGGTTTTCACCGGCCCTGGCTCGAACTCCTTGTTCAGCGTCTCGATAGTCGCGTCGTGGGGCTGGCTGATGTAGAGCTCCGGCTCGTGCCGGTCGTAGGAGATCCCGTTTGCCTCCAGCCGGTCACAGATGTAGTCCGCGGCGGCGACCTCGTCGTCGCTGCCGGACATGCGGTTCAGCGTCGAGAACTCCTCGAGGAGGTCCCATGGTTCGTC
This sequence comes from Halolamina sp., assembly GCF_036626355.1. Taxonomy (GTDB): domain Archaea; phylum Halobacteriota; class Halobacteria; order Halobacteriales; family Haloferacaceae; genus Halolamina. The sequence goes on from NZ_JAZKRY010000029.1 coordinate 2,206, forward strand.
GAGCGACACCTCGTCGACGAGCGCTCCGTCGAACTCGTCGAGGGCATCTCTATTGGTGGCAGGTTGGCTCATTGACTTCCGTTCGCGGGTGCGGTAGCCCGGCGCATAAACATTTGGCAAACGTCAGCACGAATTGTGAGTCGGCGGCAGGACCCGCCGTCACCACGGTGGCCTCCCTGCGGGTCTGCCCCGACGGCCCCGACCCATGAGTACAAGACACGCCCTCCCCACGTCTCCACTCATGCGCGCTGCACACGTCACCCAATACGGCGACCCGGATGAAGCGCTGGAGATTGTCTCCGTCGACCCTCCCGAACCCGGTCCCGGCGAAGTCCGGGTCGACGTCGAGGCGGTTGCACTCAACCACCTCGACGTGTTCGCCCGGAAAGGCCACCCCGGGGACGAAGGGGACTTTCCGAAGCGGTCGGGCTGTGACATTGCCGGCGTCGTCGGCGCGGTCGGCACCCAAGTCGATGAGGAGCGGATCGGCGACGAGGTGGTCGTCTACCCAGGCGTCTCCTGTGGCGACTGCGAGTTCTGTGAGATCGGCGAGCAGACAATGTGCGCCGAGTACGAGATCATCGGCGAGAACCGCCCCGGTGGGCTGGCCGACTCCGTCACCGTCCCGGCCGAGACACTGGAGCCGAAACCCGAACCACTGGATTTCGTCACCGCGGCGGCCGTCCCGGTGACCTTCACGACCGCCTGGCGGATGATCGTCGGCGCCGGCGAACTCCGCCCCGCCGAGACGGCGCTGATTCTCGGCGCCAGCGGCGGCGTCGGCAACGCGGCGCTCCAGATCGCCGAGCGCCTCGGCGCGACGATCTACGCGACGACGTCCTCGGAGCGGAAAGCCGACTTGCTAGAGCAGTGGGCTGACGAGATCATCGATTACACCGATACCCCCCACGACAAGGCGGTACTGGACCTCACTGATGGCCGCGGGGTGGACCTCGTCGCCGAGCACGTGGGCGAGGAGACGTGGCAGAAGAGCATCAACAGTCTCGCGATGGGCGGGCGCATGGTCGTCTGTGGTGCCACGAGCGGCGCGGATCCGGATATCGATATCCGCTCGATCTACCAGCATCACCGACAGATCCGCGGCGCGCCGATGGGGAACCGCACTCAGTTCCGCGACGTGCTCTCGCTGGTTGCCAGCGGCGAACTGACGCCGCAGATCGACCGCGTGCTCCCGCTTTCGGATATCGCAGAGGGCCACCGGGCAATCGAGAACCGTGAGGTCGTCGGGAAAGTAGTGCTGAAACCCTAATCGACGACGGTATCTCGACCGAGCAGGAGAAACCCCTGCTCTCGGCCTCAGTCCACGCGTTTTCCGTTTTTGAACACCACGGTCGGCTCCCCGAGCGTTGCCGGCCTCTCGACGGGAGGCGCGGGGAGAATATGCAGGTCCGCCGCTCGGCCCTCAGCGATGCGGCCGGCCTCGTCCTCGACTCCGGCAGCGCGGGCGGCTTCCGTAGTCACGGCGCGGAGCGCGCGCTCCGGACTGGCGCCGAGGTCCACCAGATGCTCCACCTCCGTCGGGAGCCGACCGTGCATGCTGTCAGTGCCGAGTGCAACCCCGATCTCCCCCTCAAGCAGCGGCTCCCAGACCTCCCGTTTGCGGGCCTCCGCGACTTTCGCCATCACCGCCGCGTTGTCCGCGTCGCTGCCCTCGATGCCGTCAGGTTCGTGCAGGATGCTGAACGTCCCGACGGCATGTGCACAGCACTGAGCGTATTATCGGAGGTTGATGTCCACACCGACATCCTGATCGACATATCAGAGGACGGTGCCCACGAACTTCTGAACGGGGCCGCGAGGTTTGCCGAAAAGGCCGGCATCGAACCAACGTCGAAACCGGTGGAATACGGGCCATCGATTCACGAAGCGATCTTTCCGTCTATCGAAGAGACGATAGCAACCTCGTCGTCGCCACGGGCTTCGACCGGTACGTCCTCTGACACAGGGGGCGGGTTTCAACGAGACGCTCGACAGATTCGTGACGAGTGAGAAACGGTCAGCCGTTGTTCGGGCCACGCACGCCGGAGCTTACTCACCGCGCTCAATCGGGACGCCGATCATATTTCCCCACTCGGTCCACGAGCCATCATAGTTCCGGACGTTCTCGTCGCCGAGCAGTTCCGCGAGTACGAACCACGTGACTGACGAACGCTCGCCGATCCGACAGTAGACGATCACGTCGTCGTCGGGATCGACACCGTGGGACTCGTAGACGCGACGAAGCTCGTTTGGTGACTTGAATCGCCCGTCGGGACGGATGTTCTCGGCCCAGAAGACGTTCTTCGCTCCGGGAATGTGTCCTCCGCGCATCGCGGCCTCGTCGATGCCGGGTGGCTTCGTGATATCGCCACGGAACTCCGCTGGGAGCCGCACGTCGACGAATACCGTTTCAGTGTCGAGTGCTCCGAAGATATCCTCACGATAGGCTCGAACCCCCGGCCTGGCAGGCGGACCGAGTTCGCCGCCGTACTCCACGCTCGGCGGATCGACTGGATCGGTCGTGCTCGGATAGTCGTGTTCGATCCAGTACTGGCGACCGCCGTCCATGACCCGGGTGTCCGGGTGGCCGTAGTAGGTGAGTTGCCAATAGAGGTGAGTCGCGAACCAGTTCGAGTTGTCGCCGTAGACGACAACCGTCGTCTCCGCGGTGATTCCGCACGCTCCGAGAAATGACTCCATCTGCTCGGGCCCGAGAATATCGTGGGAATCGGCAGCACGGAGGTCCGTCTGCCAGTCGACGCAGACGGCACCGGGTGCGTGGCCGGTTTCGTAGAACGCGGTGTTGACGTCGACCTCGAGGAGCCTGGTGTCGGGCTCGTCGGAAACGAACTGGTCCAGTCGCGCGTTGACCCACTCCGGACTGACAAGGACGTCCGCAGGATACTGTGCTTCGGGCGTGCTATCGGTCCACGTCTGTTTGCCGTTCGCTGGTGTGTTCTCGTCAGTCATAGTTGCTGGTCGGCGAATCGTTTTGCCAGCTCCGCAGTCGCACGCCGGAGCCGATACGATACGGTCGAACGTGGAAGCGCAAGTTCGTCGGCGAGCTCGTCGAGCGTCACCTTGCGAGGCGTTTCGAAGTAGCCGCGCTCGACAGCCAGCTTCAGAACCTCGCGCTGTTCTGCACGGATGTCTACCGGCGAAAGGAGGCCACTATCCCAGCGATCGATTTCTGTCAGGTGTTTAAAAGAAAACGATAGCCCCTCGCCGAGTTTTGCAGACAGCGTGTCGTATAAAAATCCGATCTTCGAATCGTCCTGCACCAACACCCGCCACCGAACCGTGTCGCCGGTCCGGCTCTGCTGGAAAAGGACGCCGCCGTCGACGTACTTTGCGGTGATAAATGGGACGGTCTCACAGTGGTCTCTGTCGGAAACGTACGTGTAGGCTACTCTCCGGCGTTGCTCCTCCGTCAGAAGACTCGCGGTTCGGCTCAAATTGCACTCCCGGTCGCTGATCGACTCCCGCTCGACGGACTCGTCGAGCAGCAGTTGGTCGATGACCGCGAGATCGCCCGGGTCACCCGTGACCGATTCGAGCGTCCACAGTTCGGAGGGGTCGTGACACGAGTAAATCGCTTCCGACCTGAGGGACTCGCGCTGCATGAATACGTCGACGTACTCGTCGGCACCGGCGTTATACGTTATCTCGAAGCTGAAATCGTACATGATGGTCGGTGTGGCGGGCCTCGTCTGTGGGAGCGTCGTCCTCGTCTGAGTGGATGTCGTGAGTCGGGTGTCAGTAGTTGATTGGGTTGGCTCTCGACAACGTATCGGATATGGGTCCGACGTATTTAGATTGTCTTGTCTGGAATTTCCGAGTCCGAGTCAACGACCCCACCCTACTTCGCTCACCCTAACGGGTCCGCTCGTAGAGGGTGTGGCTTGTCCGTGAACTCGGCTTCGAACCCTTCCGGGTGGGCGTTGAACAGGTAGTCGATGGCCTCCGGAGCCAGCTGGTGGTTCCCGCCGTCGTCGCATTCGCTGCTCGAGCGAGGGGCTCTCCCAGGATGCTATCGTCACTGGGGTAGGGGCGCTGTTGTTCATTCCGAGTGCGGTACCGTGGCCAGACGGAACGGCGTGGCCCCTTCACCTCGTCAGTGTCGAAGAAGACACAACTTGGACACGTATCGCAGTCGACACCACCGAGCTTCGATTCACGCACACCGTACATGGGACCGGGACGATAGTCAACTTTAATATCGACAAACTGGTACGTTCGACCGTGCCGGGTTCAGATTCGCGCCCCCTGTCTGCGCGAACCTCGATCGCTGGGCCGGAATCGGATATTCAGATCGTCTCACAGACGTGGTTTGGACACGACGACCAGACCGCTGTGGGCAGTTTGCTCCCGCTTTCGTCGAACCGTACGGCGCGCTGGTCGTCGACGGGGACCGCATCGTGCTCGTGATTCGGGCGCACGGGGCAAACGGTGTCGCAGACTATATCGAGGCTCGAGTGGTTGGCGGCCACGAAAAGGAGCAATATCGTCAGTCGTCATTGCGAGGTCGATGCCTCGTCGTCTGCAGATTCATCATCGAATTCGAGTTCCGTCGCTGCCTCCGCCTTGCAGGCCGCATCCTCCTCATCTGCGAACGCAAGCCGGAGTTCGACGCCGTGCTCACGGAGGAGATCACGCATGGTCCAGCGCTCGACAGCAGCAAGCCTCGCGGCATCACCGAGCGTGATCCGCTCGCGTTCGTAGCGGGCGACCGCAGCTGCAATGCGCTGGTTTTCGTGTTCTCCGAACTATTCACGCACGAAATCTCACAACGCATCGCTCGTGCCACCAAACACACCAGCCTCGACAGCACCCTCGATGAGGAGATCGAGATCGTCTGGATAGGAGCCGGTGATTCGAGCCATCCGGCTATCCGAACCTACGTCTTCAGACGATCTATGAACGTCGTCTGAATACCAGATGCATTGAGATCGCCGGTCCCAACTTCTGACCATGAGAACTTCATATCGCGATTATTGGTTTATTATCGGTCGAAACCGCTTGGAAGCGCTGTTTTCCCGCCTGAAGCGAATCGCTCATGGGACTCGCTTCCATTGAGTTGGTATGGACGAACGGCTCCGAACCTACGGGTCGCTGGCGGGGGCGATACTGCTGGTGATCGGTGGCACCGTCGCAACTGGCGTGCTCCCGCCGACGCCGGCGTATCAGCTACTGGCCGGCCTCATCATCGTCGGCGGCTTCGCACTGGGCTACATCGGGCTCGAAGGGCTCGAATTCCCAGACTGAGCAGCACAACGCGGAGCGGTTCGAGGAATCAGATGGCGACTGACCCTCGCGGCCGGAGGTCACCCGACGCACCAGCACCGGTCGCTTCAGATCTTCTCGATAACGTTCTCGGCAAACCGCGTAAGCGCCGCTTCGGGGGTATCGTCGCCCGACGGCCCGACAAGGACATGATCCACCCCGAGAGCCTGGAGTTTTCGGAAGTACTCGCGGAACCACTCCACACCAGCATGGTAGCCCTGGTGGCGGGGCTCCGGCTCGGCGGTCGGGTCGGCGGCGAGTTCGGTCCGGACAGCCATCGTGTACGGTTTCTGGCCGGCGGCGACACGCCAGTCCTCGAGATACGACTCCAGTGTCTCATCGGGGAGGTGATAGAACAGCCAGCCGTCGCCGTGTTCGGCGATCCAGTCGACGGTCTGCCGGGCGTTCCCGGTTGGAAGCAGCGGAATCGTCCCTTTCGCCGGCTTCGGGACCGGGTCGAGCGCACCCGAAAGCTCCCCCCGCGCGAACTCGTGGTCAGGAAACTCCCCCGCCCAGACGGTCCGAAGCAGGTCGACGCTCTCGCGGAACAGTTCGCCGCGCTCCTCGCGGTCGATACCGAACGCGTCGAACTCGGGGTCCCGGTCGCCAGTCGCAATGCCCAGCACCAGCCGGCCATCCGAGAGCCGGTCGACGGTGGCCGCGCTGGTGGCGACGTGAATCGGATGGCGGAGCGGGAGGACGATGCTTGCGGTGCCGAGCGCGATCTCGTCGGTATAAGCAGCGACGTGGCTGAGCCACGGCCATGGCTCGTAGGTCTGGCCCGTGTCGCCAAAGCGTGGCCAGTGGGTGGGGACGTCCCGAGCCCACAGCGCGTCGTAGCCGAGAGACTCGGCGTGGCTCGCGAGACGCATCTCCTCGTCGACCGGCGGCCGGCTCTCGGTATGACCGGTCAGCGGGAAGCCAACGCCGAACGTCAGGTCGTCGCCGCCGAACAGCCGATCGTAGCCAGGATGGTCCTCGACGGTGGTCACGGGACGGTGTTCGCGAGGCCCGGGTATACGGGCTGCGGTCGCGGCGATGGCCGGAACACGTTCGGGACGGAATGTAGGACCGATTGTCCCGTAGTATCAGCTATGGCTGGATTCCCCTTACCGTTCGGCGGCGACGACGCCACGGCGTTCGACGAGTACGACGCGTTCGTCCCCGAACATCTCCCCGACCCCGGTGAGTTCCTGGAGGGTCATGCTGTCCTCACGGACGCGGACCACCTGGCCTTTCACCGGCTGACCAGGGCGCTGTTCCAGGAGCGCGGGGTGTACGACATGACGTTCGGCTATAATCTGGCGCGACTCAACCTCGACAGCCGCCACGAGAACGCAGGAGTCCGGTACGCCGAGGAAGCCGATGACCCGGCAGTGCTCCGCGCCGAGTTCACGCCGACGACGCCGTTCTGTCCCCAGACGTCGACGCTCACGGTCGGGGCGTTCCGAGCCTGGAACGGGCTGTCCCATCGCCATGAGTACAGCATCGTTCGCGTTCGGGCTGGGAGGATGCACCACCGGAACGACGAGATCAACGACCAGCTCCGTTCACTGGAGGGCCAGTACCGCGAATCGGACGCTATCGGCGACTCCGAGGCGGCCGTCGGTCAGGGAGAACCCGCAACAAACTATCCAACCAGTCCCGACGACCCCGAGACCCCGTTCTAAGTCGTCGGTTCATCTGGCGGGTCGACCGAGGAGGACTGCTTCTCGTCGCCCGAGCAAGCTTGTCAGTCGCTATCGATGGGCGGTGCCTGCTCAGTATCGGTAGCAGAACCTCCCAGCCGGGGGCCGACGAGAACGTCGACCACGGAATCGGGGCTATGATTCCTGATGACCAACAGCAGGTTCGCGGAGAAGAGCCCGGCACCAACGAGTACCAGCGTCCCGCCGACTGCGGAACTGATCGCAGAGAGCCCGAACAGCTCTGGGGCGACCAGAAGGCCAGTGCCGGCGACGATGCAGGCGAAATCAGCGGCCGCGAGACGGTCGTCGAAACCCAGCACGACGGGGCCTGTTGCTCACCGGCCCCCCGGCACCGCGCGACAGGGACGTCGGTCGAACTGGCGTGCCTATAGCTTCGGGAACGTGGCGACGAACTCGTTCGGACTGCGCCGTTCCACTTCGTAGCCATCGGCGTCGAAGCTGTCGACTTCCGCGTCCATCTCGTAGAACAGCGGCTTCGGGTCGTGGTCGTTGACCAACTGGAGCGTCTCGCCGCTGTCCAGCTCCGAGAACGCCTGGTGAATCTTCGGGTGTCGCTCCGCCGGCGGGATTTCGCGCGCGTCGATACTCTCTTTTGGCATACAGAGACACTCGTCACCGCCGGCACCAGAGCCTTGCTACGAACATGTTTTCGACTGTGGTCACACGCCGCTTCCTCCCCAGTCACCGTGGGCGAGAGAAACACGAACTTGTTCGGCAGTATGCACTGGTGTCCAATCGGCGTATATCCGGTACATCTATGCCACGCCGCATCCGTCGTTTCTGGAGTACGGAAGCACTCGGCGCATGAGGCAGTGCAGCAGGGTCCGAACCAAGCCCACAACCTGACCCACAGAACGCATGTCGACTGACACCACACGTGACCGCGTTCACCCCACAGATGACCGGACACCTACCCAAACAGCGACCGACCAGTGTCGAGAGTGGAGCGATGGAACGTAAGCGGATCAGTCCGGAGGCGCCGGCGCTCCAAGACGTGCTCGACGCGCTGGACGATCAGGACTGTCGGACCATCCTCCGACTGCTCGAGGAACCGCTGACAGTGAACGAACTGACCGAGCGGTGTGATATCCCCCAGTCGACGATGTACCGGAAACTGGACCTGCTCAGTGATGCCTCGCTGGTCGAGGAGAAACTGGAAGTCAGACCTGACGGCCGGCACACCCGGCGCTACGTGGTGAACTTCGACGAAGTACGGCTCTCACTCACCGAGGATCGCTCGCTCGACGTCGAGATCTCTCGAGAACACTCGAGACCCGAGGAGCGACTGTCGGCGCTCTGGTCGGAGGTGCGAAAGGAGACATGAGCCCGGATATGACGACGGTCGTCGTCGCCCTGAAAACCCTCACGCTGTTGCTCGGCGGCTCGATCACCTACTACTCGTTCAAAGCCTACCGGCACACGGGTTCGGCGGCGTTACGGGCGCTTACCCTGGGTTTCGGCACGGTCACCATCGGCGCGCTCCTCGCCGGTATCGTCGACCAGCTCCTCCCGGTCGACCCAACGTTCGCGTTCGTCGTCGAGAGCCTCTTTACGACCGTCGGGTTCGCCGTCATCCTGGCCTCACTCTACATGGAGTGAGCCACGTTAGCTCCCTCGCCGGTCGATGTTGAACCGAAAGGTCCGTTACGCGCCTTCGGTATGATTCTATATGATGTTCAACGAGCAAACCGGGATGTCGGCCGACGAAACTGACGCTTTCCTCGGCCATCACGAGACCGGCGTCCTTTCGCTTGCCCGCGATAGCGACCCATATGCGATCCCAATCTCCTACGGCTTCGACCGTGGCGAGCGACAGTTCTACCTTCGTCTCGTCTCCACCCCCGAAAGCGAGAAACGCTCCTTCCTCGCCTCCTCGCCCGCGAGCCGCCTCGTCGTCTACGAGGAAGCGGAGACGACGTACCGCAGCGCGGTCGTCATCGGCACGCTGGAACGAATCGAGCCCGACGACCTGACGCCGGAGACGATCGAGCAGTACGGTGACACGAGGCGACCGCTGTTCGAAATCTGGAGCGAGGGCACGCGCGATCTCGAGATCGAACTCTACCGGCTGGTGCCCGACGAGATCAACGGAAGACACATCGAGTTCGATCGGGACGAGGAGTAAGCCACTACCGAGGCACCCGGGCTACCGCTGACACTACTGTTCCAGCTGGGAGAACTGCTCGGGGCAGACAGGCTCGCTACAGACCGGGCAGCCGAACTCCAGCAGGCTCTGACGCATCCCCTCGTTCACGGAGATGCATTGGTCACACGCCGTACAGTGGAACTCGTACTCATCCATCGGTCCGATCAGTGGGTCGATTGCTACTCCAGCCGCTTCTGATATCACGCCCCGACAGTTCCCGTTCCGTCGGTGGGCTGGAACCCGACCACGAGAGTCCACCGTCGTAGTCTTCGAGGCCAGTAGGGTCGTCGAGTATCATACTAGTTTCTTTCTCTGCATAGGGGAACTACGTACCGACAGTTCCCATAACGAGGGAAGACCTCACACACTCCGGCGACTGACAAGCCGACCGGCCAGCCAGACCGGACCGATGCTCCAGGCGAGTAAGGCGGCGACGAGCACCGGCGTTGTCAGCCCAGTTCCCACCAGTATCTCCGCCATCCCGCCGGTCACTGTCGGGACTGACTGAAGCGCCAGGACACGGAACACCGTCGCAGGGTTCGCGAGAACGAACGCCGCAAGCCACTCCGACGGGACGAGACCAGCGGCGATGACGCCCACCGAGACCAGGTCGTGGACGAGCGCGACCCAGACCCAGAGCAGGAGGGTTCCGCCGAGTGCGTGGGTCTTCTCCGCCGCAAGCGTCGACACCACCAGCGCGAGCGCGAGGAACGACGCGCCTGCGAGCGCCGAGGCGCCGATGAGCCCGAGATACGCTGGCGTGAGCAGGCCGACGAGCGCCAGCCAGACGCCGCCGCCGCCGAAGCCGATGACGACGGCACCGACGAACACCGCGAGCCGGCCGAGATAGGTGCCGAGCACGACACGTCGGCGCGGAACGGGGAGCGCAAACAGCATCCCCAGCCAGCCGGCCTCCTCGCTGCCGACGATCGCGTCGTAGCCGAACAGCAGCGCAACCAGCGGGAGCAGCAGCGTCGCGAGTTCGACCAGACTCACGACGATCGCATCCGGTCTGACGATCCCGTTCTGGCCCGCGAGCGCGACAACCAGCAGCGAGAGCGACGCGAACAGCACCGTGAGCGCGAGCGCCCAGCGGTTCCGCACGGAGAGTGCGTACTCCTGCCGGGTGACGGTGGCGACCTGCTGCAGCGGTGAGTGGCCCCCGGGCCCCGACGGAAGTTCGACTGCCTGCTCGGTGGCGACCCCGCCGTCCGTCTGGGAGGGTGGCATCTCGTCTTGGTCGGCAGCGGGGCTCTCATTCGGCTCCGAGGCAGGCGGTTCGTCAACACCGCTCATCGGTTCCCCTCCATGCTCGTGACGGGGTGGCTCTCGGCATCGCCGACCAGCGTGCCGAACGCAGTCTCGAGTTCCCCATCACCCTCGCTCTTGAGAGAGTCGACCGACCCCGTAAACAGGAGCTGTCCATCGTGGAGGACGGCCACCTTGTCACAGAGCCGGTCGACCTCCGCGAGCACGTGCGTGGTGACGACGACGGTGAGGCCCGCCTCGCGGCGAAGCCGTTCGATGATGCGGTGAAACTCGGCGACGCCAAGCGGGTCGAGACCGGCGGTCGGCTCGTCGAGCAGCAGGAGTTTCGGGCGCGCGAGCAGCGCGGACGCGAGCGCGAGCCGGCGGTTCATCCCGTTGGAGTAGCCGCCAACGCGGCGATCCGCGGCGTCGGCGAGTCCGACTGTCCCGAGCGCTGCCTCGACTCTATCGGCCCGGTCTGCAGCCGGGAGCCCCCGCATCTTTGCGTGGAACTCGAGCACCTCGCGACCGGTGAGCGACGGCGGGAAGCCGGCGTTCTCGGGCACGTAGCCGACGACCTCGCGGAGGGTATGGCCCGCAGCTGTCACGTCCCGGTTGGCGACGGTCACGGAGCCGGAATCAGGCGTGAGATGCCCCACGAGCAGTTTGAACAGCGTCGATTTGCCGGCGCCGTTCGTCCCGAGCAGGCCGAACGTCGTCTCGGTCGGTATCGACAGCTCTACGCTGTCGAGGGCGACTACGTCGTCGTAGCGTTTCGTCAGGTCAGTCGTCTCTATCGCGTTCATAGTACTCTCTCCAGTTCTCGTGTGGCGGGGTGGTTAGCGGGTGGTAGTCGACGACGCCGGGTGCGTTGATGACCGGCAGGGACTGCTCTGCCTCGCGAATGGCCCGGAACGCGGGGCTCCGGGTGAACACGGCCGCAGTCGGTTGCTCCTGTACGAGCGCCTCGACGAGGCCGGCGGGGCGGTGACGGAGCTCGCTTACTCCGTCGTCGTCCAGGTCGGCCGCGCCGGCATCGTCCCAGTAGTTGCCGCGGTCGGTCTCGTTCCAGACGTGTTGGTTTGCCGTGACCGCCAACACGTTCCGGCCGTTGTCGATGAAGCTGTTGCCGGTGACGCGCTCGTCGGCTGTCCCGGCGGTGAGGTGGATGCCGATGCGGTTGCCGAGTAGCAGATTGTCCGAGATGGGGTTCCGGACCGCGTTCAGCATGTAGATGCCCCGACCGTTGCCGACGAGCGCGTTCCCGCGGATCTCCGAGTCATCGATGCGCTTCAGCAGGATGCCGTGACCGCTGGTCCCCGTGTTGTTCGCGGCGGTGTTGTTCATCACCCTGATATTCTCCGAGAGCATCAAGGCGTACCCCACATCGTTGTCGAACGCGGTGTTGTTCTCCAGCAGGTTGTTGTCGGAGTACATGTAGTGCACCCCGTAGCGGAGGTCCCACAGCACGTTCCCCCGGGCGGTGACGTTCGAGGCCCAGGAGTAGTAGATGCCGTCCCGCGCGTCGGTGATGCGGTTATCGACGACTCGGCTGTCCGCGGTTTTCCAGAGCTGGATACCGTTACCGCGAGCGGAGCGCGGTTCGACGGACTCCCGACCGACGATGGTGTTGTTCCGGAGCGTGGCGTCGTTGACACCGTCGACCCAGACGCCGAAGGTGACGTCCGTCACGCGGCTGTCGACGAGGCTGACGTTCGGCGCGTCGACCCAGACGCCGGCATCGTTGGTGGAGGCGTCGTACCCCGAGTTCCGCACCCAGACCCCCCGGACCGTCACGTTCGGTGCGTTGACCGTCAGCACGTCGCCCTCGCCGCCGCCGTCGATGGCGGCGAGGCGGTCGGGCGGGCTCGTGATGGTAACGCCGGTCGTGTTCACTTCGACGGGTTCGTCGAACTGCCCGCGGAGGACCACGGTCTGGCCGGGCTCAGCGGCGTTCACGGCGCGCTGAACGGAGTCGTACTCCTCTCCGGCAACTGTGGCGACGCCGGACTCGGTCACGGGGTCGAACTCGTAGCTTGCTGGGACGCCAGCGTCGAAATCCGTTGCCGGGCCCGCGCCGCCGACAGTCGGCCCTGCCGCTGCAGGCACTGGGACGGCCATCGCCCCGGTCAGTGCGGCGGCGACGAGCACCACGAGTGCGGCGAATCCGCGCTCGAGCCCACCTGCCGCCATCAGCGGCTCACCCGGTCATCCGGCTCCTGACTGTCAGTCGTGACCCCGATTCCAGCGCGGTCCCGCACCCAGTCGGGCAGGCCCCGCAGGATGTCGGGGACGTCCCGTACCGTCGCGGTCGAATTGCGTGCCAGCCACGCGACGACGAGCAAACCGATGGCGAGTATCGTGAGATACGCGCCGGCGCCGAACGAGGAGTAGCTCGTGATGTTGGCGACGCTGTAGCTCCCCAACAGCGGCGGGGTGAACGGTTCGACACCCATCACCGGTGCATCCGGGTCCAGCGTGTGACCGGCCTGATAGAGCCGGTACTGGATATCCGCCATCATCACCCCGAAGACGAGCAGCGTGCCCAGAAGCTGGGCGTTGAGACCGCGCCGGAGCTTCGTCACGGTCGGCGCGAGCGCGACGAACACGCCCGTCGCCGCCACGCCGATGAAGGCCAGCGGTCCGAACGACCACTCCGGCACGTCGATGGCTTGCAGACGGGCCTCGTAGTTCGGCTGCCAGTAGACCGGGTCCGGGTAGTAGAACCCGATGTACTGGTTCAGCCGGCTGATCTCCACGTAATCACCGCTGACGCGGGGGTAGGCGTAGAGACCGAGCTGGAGCGTCTCGTTTGGGTACTGCACCGCGTTCATCTCGATGCGCCACATCGGGAGCAGTAGCGCGACGAGGAGCAGCGCGGCCGCTAGCAGCGGCAGGAGCCGCCGAAGCTGACCGAACTCGCTCCATCTCGGTCCGTCCATGGTGTTACTCCCGGGGTTCGACGATCATCCGCGAGCGCATCTCGAGATGGAGTGCGCTGCAGAAGTACGTACAGTAGATCCAGTACACACCCGGTTTCTCGGCGGTGAATGTGGCCTCACGGGTGTCTTTGGGGGCGAGCGCGAGGTGAACGTCGTACTCGGGGATGGCGAACCCGTGGACGATGTCCTGGCTCCCCTCGATGTTGGTCGCGGTGAGCCGGACCTCGTCGCCCTCTTTCACCGTGAAGTCACGCAGGCCGAACTCGCTGCGCTTGACATAGGCCTTGACATCGACCGTCGAGTCGTCAAGACGCTCGACGCCGGAGTCGCCCTCGCCGATGTACTCCTTCTCGCCCTCGTAATCTGCCTGATCCCAGATCCTCGCTGGGTCCAGCTTGTCCTTGTGCGCGAAGATGGCGTCGTGGGGCTCGGGGTAGACCGGGTGGTCCGAGACGAGCTCCATGCCGCCGCTGTCGTCGTCTTTGTCGTTGCCGATGTAGACGAGCTGGTCGTTGTCCGGGTAGATGGGCCCGACCGGGAGGAACCGGTCCTTCGAGAGCTTGTTGAGCACGACCAGCCAGTCGCCGGTCGGCTCGCTGGACATCGCCTGGACGGCCTGGATGTGGCCGGGATTGTAGTGAACGTCGATCTTGCCGAGAATCGGCTCTTCGGAGCCTTTCTCGGCGTTCACCGCGGCCTCGATATCCCATTTCACCACCTGCGAGTCGATGAACAGGGAGGTGTAGCCGTGGCCTCGGCCGTCGTAGGTCGTGTGTAGGGGTCCGAGCCCGAGCTTCGGCTGGCCGACGATGGTGTCGACCGGGTCCGACGCGGTGTCAAGCTTGTCGATATCGATGATCGAGACAGTCGGGGAGAGCTTCCCGGCGACGATCCCGTAGTTGCCGTCGGGTGTGACCTCGACACAGTGAGGCGACTTCGGCGTCGGGATGTACCGAACGACCGGTGAGTCACCACTGTTGTGGCTACTCGCTTTCGTGCCGTCGACGATGGGGATGCCGTTGACTTTCTCCCGGTAATCGCCGGCGTCGACCAGCTCCTGAATCGCGGGCACGTCGAACGCTTTCACGAAGTCCCGGTCGTTCTTGGTCATCTCCTCAATCTCGACGCCCTCCTCGTCGTTGTACGCGGAGGCGAGCACCCAGCGGCCGTCCTTGTCGGAGTCGACGATGTCGAGGTTGCCGTCGACCTCGACCTGCCAGCGGACGTCCATGGTTTCGGGATCGATAGCTGAGAACAGCGAGACGTACTCGTCAGGGTTGTTGATATCGCTCCCGTCGTTGGGGAGCGGGGTCCGGAACTCGCTGTTGGCGAACACGTAGTTGGTGTCCGGGCTCTGGATACAGCAGCCGTGAACCGACTGGACGTTCGGGATGTCGAGGATTGCGTCGGTCTCGAAGTAGTTGAGATTCACCCGCGCGACGCGGCCGTTGGCCTTGTCATTGACGAAGATGTACTCCCCGTCGTACTTCCCGCCGGTCTCCGAAAGGCTCGGGTGGTGGGAGTCGCCCCACGTGTAGTCGCCCGCTTCCTCGAGCATCCCGCTGGTATCGTTGGAGAAGCCGTACCCCTTCGCTGGCTCGGGGTTGAACACCGGGATGCGAGTGAGTTCGCGCATGGACGGCATGCCCATGACCCGGATTTCCCCGGAATGACCGCCGGACCAGAAGCCGTAGTACGTGTCGTGTTCGCCCGGCGCGACGGTGTGTTCGGGAACGTCATTGCTGCCCGAGTTCTCGTCCGTCGCCGCGCCGCTACTCCCAATGCCCGAACAGCCCGCGAGCGTACCGATGGCACCGGCTGCGGCGCCGGCCTTCATCAGACCACGCCGGCTCATGTCGAGGCCAAGCGACGGGAGTGTCGACTCGGCTTCCGGCGCGTCGGGTCCCTCAACCTCCGCGAGCAGGTCGTTCAGCTGTTTCTCGTGTTCTGCGATCAGTTCGTCGTCGTCAGTTTCCGGGCGTTCCTCGTCAGTCTCGTCAGTGTTGGTGGTACTCATATTAAATCACCTTCACGAATCCGACCATTCCGTTCATCTCGTGGGGGATGCAGTAGTACTTGTACTCGCCTTTCGTCTCGAACGTGTGCTCGTAGGTGCCGCCCTCCGTGACGTTGCCGTCGTCGGGATAGCCGTCCTTCGCGGCCTGCTGGGAGTCGAACCCGCCGGACGCGAAGTAGGTCGCTCCGTCCGGAATTTCGTCCTCGTAGGCGGTGATCGAGTGGCCAATCGAACCGACGTTCTCCCAGGTAACCGTGGTTCCGGCCTCGACTTCGATTCGTTTGGGTGCGAAAGCAAGGTCGTCGGTCATATCGACCGTCTCCGTCGGGGAGTCCGAGGAGCCTGCCGAACTCGAACTACAGCCAGCAAGCCCGAGCGAGAGGCCCGTTGCAGCGACACCAGTGACAAATCGTCTCCGCGATAAGTCATGTCTCATTTTTCCACGAATCCGGGTAGGGGAGGGCGGTATTAGAACCGTGAACCGCGTTCCCGGGTCCTGGAAAGAAACGAATTGTTTCGGCGGATGGTTTATACCATCCCGAAATACTCGCTTCACTTCTGCACAGTGGACAGTCTTCGACGTGTCCAGTTAGCAACCCGTGTGTGGGAAACACACCCAGTCCCTCTTGGGGGAGCCTCCGCTGATTTCGCCGTCGAAACCCCGAGAAAACCCTCGTTGCTCCGCTTTCACCACCGGAACACCGATAGTCAGCGTGCCGTGAGCCTCAAAACGTTCCCTCCGAGACGCGCTCGGACTGTTCATCCGTCCATGCATCCGGAGCCGGCCCGTCGTACTCCTCCGGAATATACGGACAGAGCGGGTCGCTCGCGAGCGGACTCCCCGTGTGGGCGTATGCACGCGAACGACTCCCGCCACAGACGTACCGGTACGGACAGGCACCGCATTTCCCGGTGAACGAGTCCGGATCGCGCAGTGACTCGAACAGCGAGGAGTGCCGATAGCGCTCGACGAGGCTCTCGCCCCTGACGTTACCCACCGAGACCGGAAGGAAGCCGGAGGGATAGAGTTCGCCCAGGTGACTGACGAAGGCGAAGCCGGCACCGGCCCGGACACCGGTTCGGCGGCCGATCTCGTCTGCGGTGGGCGTCGCCGTGCCGTCCTCACCGCGCCGCCGTTGTGCTGCCACCCGGCGGTACTGGGGCGCTTCCGTCGATTTCACGCCGAACGATGCCTCATCGGCGACGTCGAGCAGCCACTTCATCACCGAGTCGCTCCGTTCGAGGGAGATCGGGTCGAGCAGCTCCCCTCGACCGACCGGGACGAGGAAGAACACTGACCAGAGCACGGCGCCGAGGTCGGCGACGAGTTCGCGAATCGCCGGCAGCTCGTCGACGGTCCGCGCGCAGACGGTCGTGTTTACCTGGAGCGGGATGCCGGCGTCCCTGGCATGCCGGGCCGCACGGATCGTCTCACGGAGGCTCCCTGGCTCCCCACGGAACTCGTCGTGGGACTCCGGTGTCGCCCCGTCGATACTGAGCGCCATGCGGCGGAGCCCGGCATCGGCGAGGGCGTCGAGACGGTCACTGGTCAGGGAGGCGGTGCCGCTTGGCGTGAGCGTGATCTGAAGCCCCTGGTCGACGCCGTAGCTGACCAGGTGCTCGACGTCGTCTCGGGTCAGCGGATCGCCCCCGGAGAAGACGACCAGCTGGTCGTCCCCGAACCGGGCGGCTTCGTCGAGCAATGCCTCCCCCTCCTCGGTCGTCAGCTCGTCGGGGTGGCGACGCTCCTGGGCGTCCGCCCGGCAGTGATCACATGTCAGCGCACAGGCCTGGGTTACCTCCCAGACGAGAACGAACGGCCGCTCGTCGATACCGATAGCGCGTGGATTCATCGTCCATTTCACTGCTGGAGTTCCGTGGCGGAAGCTACTCTCACGAACGTGTTCGGTCAGCGCATCTCGGCCGGGGCCCCAGCCGTCGGGTCCTCGATCCCCGTCGTCGCGAACTCCTTCATGACGCGCTCCTCGGCGCGGTGGAGCGTCTCGCTCGTCGTGGATTTTGCCAACCCAACGACGTCGGCGAGTTCCGTCAGCGAACAGCGTCGTGGCGTATCGTAGTAGCCGTGTTCGATGGCTGCAGCGATGAGTGACTGCTGGCGGTCCGTCAGTAGATCCTCGGTGCCCGCCACCTCCGGCTGGAGATAGTCGACGCTGTAACTGATACCCAACGCGTCGAACTGCTCGCCCAGCCCCGAGATCGACTCGTGTGAGGCGGTCAACGCCCACGTCGCCTCGCCGTTCTGAACCTCGAAGGGAAGCTCCAATGGGAGCCCCGACCCGCGGGCCGCAAACAGGAGCAGCGGGAGGTCCGTCCGGAACTCGATCAGACACTTCTCGTGGGTGCGCTGGAGCAGTTCCATCGAATCGACGGCCGAGTGAGACTGGATGTCCTCGATGATGCCGTCCTGCTCCGGGCAGCAGACCTCCGCCAGACCGACCCCGCTCTCGGCTTCGGCGATCGCTGCCACAATTCGAATGCTGGCGTCAGGGTACCGTCTCGTTATCTCTCCCGGCCACGTTCTCTCCGGGATCGTGAGGGTGAGTTTGGCTTCTGGCATGTCTCTGTGCCATCGTTGTGTACCAATAAGCCAGTCGATATCCCCGAACATGTTCGTATCACACTTGTTCGAGCCGAGCATGTTCGGCAGAACTGGCACACCTGCATGGGAAGGTACTCGATATATGGCCGATCAGACTCTCGACGTTCGGAAAGTCGACGGCGAGCCGTTCGACAGCATCATGACCGCGTTGGAGGGCCTCGACGATGCGGAGACGCTGGAGTTGGTCAACAGCTTCGAGCCCGAACCGCTGTACTTCGTTCTCGACCAGCGGGGTTTCAGCCACGAAACCGAACAGGTCGAGGAAGACGAGTGGCACGTCCGTATCGAAGAGGCGTAAGCGTCGCCGCGACTGGCGCTCCCTATTCGTTCCAGATTGCGGTCACGACAACGTCGCCGGCGTTGACCGTTTCGTACTGGTAGTTCCGGTCTGTGAGCCGCGGGTAGAGATGCTGTGGCGCCCGGTCGTTCAGTTGGACGAGCACGCTCCCATCGAGCGCTTCGAGCCGTTCGAGCGTGTTCTGGAGCGGTTCGGGCGGCGGCAGCTCTCGGGCATCCAGATACTCACAGCGGCAGTCGGTCGGCACCGTGCTGTCGACGAACAGTTCCTCGAGCGGGGGGAGCTGATCAGTTACCATTGGTCATTCCTCGAGCTCCATCCTTGCGAGGATTCTCCCGAATCAGTTCGGGTGAGAGCCCGTTTCTAACCATGAACCCGGGTGACGTGCCCGCCACAGCCACACTGCTCGACGTACTCGATACGCAGGTCCCCATCCTGCTCCTGAAGCGCGTCGAAGAGGTACGCCTCCGGATGGCCGTGAGCGCCGTGGGTGACGAGGTTCACGTGGTTCCCCGCGGTGGTGTGGATTACGGCCTCGATGGCCTGTTCTACGACCAGCGACTGGTCCTCGGCGTGGAAGTCCCGTTCGAGATTCGCCGACCAGGAGTTGTCGTGCAGACGGTCGGTGACACCGCGTCGACTCACCTACCGTCGAGCAGTCGGGTCCCGGTTCGGTCCGGGAGGTCCAGCTCCTCGATTCGACTGATGACCGCGTCGATATCGTAACTGGTGCGGTGGAGTTCCACGCCCGGCTCGTCCGAATCGAGGACAGCGTAGGCGGCATCCGGATCGCCATCGCGTGGCTGGCCGACGCTTCCGGGGTTTACGATGAGTGATCCCTCGACGGTTTCGGCGTGCTGGATGTGCGTGTGGCCAAGGACGACGCCGCGGTGGTCGTCGAGGAACTGTGGGATGGTGCTGAACTGCGCCGGTTTGACGTACGTGTCCTGGTGTTTGGGGTGGTCGTGGACAACCAGGAACTCCTCGTCGAACTCGACGCTCCGCGGGAGGGTGTCGAGCCAGTCGAGTTGCGCAACCGAAAGCTCCTCTTTGGCCAGTTCGAGTCCGGCTTCAGCCATTCGGTTCGCCCGGTAGCGCGCGGGCCTTCGGACGGTCCGGTCGTGGTTCCCCATCACGACGATATCGGCGGCCTCGCGGACACGCTCGAGACACTCCGCTGGCCAGGGGTTGTAGCCGACGATATCGCCGGCACAGACGAGCGTGTCGACCGGTGGCATCTCAGCGAGCACGGCCCGCAGCGCTGGGAGATTGGCGTGGATATCCGAGATGAGTCCGACTCGCATATCCGTTCTCCAGCCCGCGTCCGGGTTAACTGTTTGTCCGGATACCGCTTTCGGAGACTGGCTCGACCCCGGGAGCTTTGGGCAAGGCCCAAGACCGAGATATCATGCACGAACTCTCACACACCATGCACGACCTCTCACAGCCAATCGAGACGGGGATGTCGACATATCCCGGCGACCCCGAGGTCTCGCTCGAACCGGCGGCGACGTTCTCGGAGGACGACTGCCGCGTCACCGCGCTCTCCTGCGGGAGCCACACCGGCACTCACGTCGATGCGCCCTCTCACACCGAAGCGGCGGGCCGCACGCTCGACAGCTTCGACATGGCGGAGTTCGTTCTCGACGCCAGGAAAGTCGACTGCCGAGGGCTGGATTCGCGAGAGCCGATTCCCGCTGCCCGCATCCCCTCGGCCGACGCCGACTGCGCGGTATTCTGGACCGGCTGGGACGAGCACTGGGGTGAGAGCAGCTATCTCGACCATCCGTATCTCTCGGTCGCAGCCGCCGAACGCTGTGCAGAGCGTGGGCTGGCGGTGGCGACGGATACGCTCAACCCCGATCCGACGCCGACAGCCCAGGCCACTGACGACGAGCCGACCGAGTTCGCGGTTCACCACGCGCTGCTCGGTGCTAACTGTCTGGTCTTCGAGAACCTCGCTAATCTCGGTGCGGTCCCCGACCGGTTCGAACTCCGGGCGTACCCCATCCGGCTCGGCGGCGACGGCGCGCCCGTTCGAGCGGTTGGGGTTGAACCGACCGACTGAGGTTGTCGAGGACGCCTATTCCGCGAACTTGCGTTCCAGCAACGCGACGAGCAGGGTCGCGCCGAGTCTGGCGGAGTTCCCGGTCGGGTCGTGGTCCGGGGCGACCGCCATCAGATTCGCGGCGCCGACGGCGTCGTGGGTGCCCAGGGTCTCCATCACGGTGAGTGCCTGGTGAGCCGAGAGGTCGCCAGCTTCGGGTGTTCCGGTTCCGGGCGCGTGACTTGGGTCTACGGCGTCGGTGTCGAAGGTGACGTACACGGTCAGTCAGAACGGCGTCCTCACTGTCAGACCCTGCGAAGCGTCTCCTGAAAAACGTTCCGCGGGGGTGGCTGCGTCCCGCTACAGTTTTGGGGCCGTCCAACCGACGGTACCTATGGACGTGACCGTCTACGGCCCGCTTCGCTCCGCGACCGGCGGGAAACGCCTGGAGCTCTCTCCGGCGGAGCAGACTGTCAGGGGCGTCCTCGACGCGCTTCTCGACGAATATCCCCGCGCGGAGTCGCAGCTGCTGGACGACGAGGGTGCGCTCAGGCCAAGCGTTCGGGTCACCGTCGACGGTGAGACAGCAGCGATGGACGAGGAGTATCCGCCTGACGCGGACGTCGCCATCTTTCCGGCGATGCGCGGTGGGTAGCGACGGGAAAATGAGCGGTCAGGGGTCAGGGCAGCCCCTCAGGGCCGGGAGAGCGTCTCATAGTGAGTACTGCGAGTCTGTCCCGCCGTGACCATCCGTGTCGGTGATGGGAGCCCCTGACCCGGCGTCGTTCGACACCGTCGATGAACCTATTCGCCGTAATCACTATCAGAGGTCGTACTGGGCGCGAACGGTGTCAGCGAGGCCAACGTCTTCGAGATTCTCCATCGGCGCCAGCATCGAGAGCTGCACCACGCCCGGGAGGCGCGCGATTTCGACGCCGCCGGTGAACGTACACCGACTCCGGACCTCACCTTCGGTCATCTCCAGCAGCTCACCCGCCCGGTCGAAAGCGTTCTCCGTTGCGTCGTTGATGGTCGCACCCGAGCCGATGACCTGAACCGGGGCGGCGTCGTGGAGTTCGTCCACGTCGTGCTCGGCCGCCACCTCTGACCCGGCCTCGCGCTCGTCCTCGGTGTAGGGTTTCGCGATGTGGGGCAGGTCCTCCTCGTTGGGCAGCAGCAGCGGCCCGCCCAGGTCGAGGTCCTTGATCACCTCGACTTCGAGTTCCGTCTTGCCACTCACGTCGGTGGTGTGCAACGAGAGTTCGCCGTCGCCCTGGTTCGCGTGCAGGTCACCGACGTACAGCCCCGCGCCCTCGACGCGGACGGGGCAGATGAGCGTCGCGCCGGGGCGCACGTTGTTCGAGTCCATATGACCGTCCGTGCGGTCCTCCAGAGCCGCCTCGTCCGGGAGTCCCCAGTCGTGGCTCGCGCCGATGAGGAACTGCCCGAAGTCGCCGGCGTTGTGCGAGTCCGGCAGCTCCCGCGTTGGTGTCGTCCCGATGTTGCCGATGAACGGTCGGAGTCGGCCGAGTGTTCCCGGCATCTCGTCCGGACCGTAGAGGAGAATCGGGTGCTGGCGGGAGTTCTCCGGCAGCGCTATCGCCTCCCCGGCGCGGTCGGCGAGGTCGTCAGCGCCCTCGCGCCCGACGGTGACGCCGACGGTGCGTTCGTCGTCGAACGCGACGGTGTAGCCGTACTCGAAGCCGAACGAGGAGGCGTTCGCCCCACACTCCGCACACCGGATGGCGTCCTCGCCGGATCCCTCGACGACGCTTTCGGGCCACTCGGTGCCACACTCGGGACATCTGTGGTCGACGAACGGGTCGTCACCGAACGCCGCCTCGCGTTCGTCCATGCTCCCAGTGCTCGTGGCTACGCTGGTCACCTCGACGTCCTTGATGCGCACGACGAGTGCGTCACCCGGCTTGGCGTTCTCGACACGGATGGGCCGGGTCACCTCGTGGCCGCCGCGGAACTTGGGAGTGATCATCGGCCCCCAGCAGGCCGGCGGCGTGTGTGTCCGCACCGTTCCGCCGTCGGCGACGGTGCCGGCCCACTCCTGGTCCGGACCGACCAGTCCAAGAGTGTACGCGTCTACCTCGAGTTCTTGCTGTATCTGCTGGGACATACGGTCTGATATACGTGTCTGCGCTCTTCAAGCCATGGTTCGTGATGACGTCAGCCGCCGTCCGGGAGTATATCCGGTCGGAGCCCTGAACGAGGGGTATGTCCGAGATCGACGCCGGGACGCTGCTACCGAGCCCACAGATGAAGGAGGACGCACTCGCCGGAGACGTGACACAGATCCACCGCGGCCAGGCGTACGCCGAGGAGGGAGATACGTTCGAAATCGACGACGAGGTGTTCGAGGTCGACGACGTGACCGAGCGCACGCTCGGCGACCTCACGGACGAGGACGCCCGTGCAGAAGGCGCGCGTGACCTCGACCACTACAAGCAGATCCTCGAGCACGCTCACGACAGCTTCGAATGGGACGACGAGAGCGAGATCGTCAGACACCGGTTCGAGCAGCGCTGAGGCGGCTCCGTTTTCGGGACGATGTAATCGTCGATCGCTGGACGCACCGCGACGGGGAGCGCTGTCGCTCGGGGGCGCAGTTCGCTGAAAAATGATTGTTTCTATGTCGCCGTGAGGCGACGAGAAGCCCGAATTATACCCGCGTGACGTTGGTCGCCCGGGGGCCCTTGTCGGCCTGCTCGATATCAAACTCTACATCGGTACCTTCCTCGAGGTCGGGTCCGCCAACGTCTTCCATGTGGAAGAACACGTCGTCGTCTGCGTCCTCAGTATCGATGAAACCGTAACCGCCAGTGTCGTTGAAGAAGTCAACGTTTCCGCTTGCCATTACAAATATACGAACATCCCGCCCACGGATAACTCTGCCGAGAGTCGCGGTACCATGGCGGTTGGTGCCTGTGGGGGCGAAACAGGCCAATGCGGCAATGGTCGACTGCCGTCATCTCACCTGTTCTCCGGCAGTTCCTCGACTCAGTCGTCGAGTTTCGCCTCCATCTCCCAGCCATAGCGGCACCCTTCGTCGTCAAATAGGTTTCAGTTCCTCTCCGTTGATTCGACTCCCGTTCTGTCGCCGCTATCGGTCGGCTACTCCCGAATACGTTCGGGAATAGGTTGACTGCCAGCACAGGAGTGGGTGGGATATGGCAGCCGATACCAACGCCAGCACGGAGGAGAATCCGTGGCCACAACAGCTGCTGGACCGCATCTGGTTGCTCGCACTCGCCGCGATTCTCTACTGGGTGCTCTCCTACATCGTCTGGGGAATCGTCGATATCCTGACGGTGCCACTTGGGTGAACATCGATGGATTCGCCAATTGAACCACCCGATGGCGACTGGTGGAACGAACAGGTTAACCGGCGCGAGTCGATCTGGCTCGGCCTCAGCGGCGCGTGGGCGGTCACGCTGTTCGGCTGGATGCTCGGCTGGACCGAGTTCGGTGAACAGAATCAGACGGGCTCGACTTACAAGCTATCGACCGAGAAGTTCCAGCAGAAGGTACAGTCTTACAAGGACGCAGCGGGCACGCTCACCGTCGACGAGGAGGAGCATCTCGTCCCCGCGGAGAACGATATCTACGTCGGCGCGCTCCAGTGGGACTGGGACGGGCTTCCGGCCGTGCTCAGGCCGGGCGAGACCTACCGGTTCCATCTGGGCGCCTACGACGTCCAGCATGGGTTCTCCGTGCGCAACGAGGCCAACTTGAGCCAGCAGATCTCGCTGCAGATCCTCCCGGGCTACGAGTGGGTGCTCGAGATGACGTTCGACGACCCGGGAACGTACCAAGTCGTCTGTAACGAATTCTGCGGTGTCGGGCACCGCTCGATGCACGGGAAGTTCGTGGTGACAGACTACGACCCGGCCGCGGTTTCGACCACAGACGACGACGAATCTAACGCCGACTACGGCGGCTGGTTCACCGACGCCACCGGTGGAGCGACGGAGAACTACGACGGAACGACGGTCGACGAGACGGGCTCCGACGAGGTGACCGTCACGGTCGGCGCCGAGGGCAACAGCGGGAGCTTCGCTTACGACCCCCCAGCGGTCTCCGTCTCCTCGGGGACGACGGTGGACTTCGAGTGGGAATCGGACAACCACAACGTGCTGGTCGAGGACCAGCCCGACGGCGCCGACTGGCAGGGTCACGAATCGATAGAGAACGGCGGGTTTAGCCTCCAACACACGTTCGAGACGACGGGTGTGTACACGTACTACTGCGAGCCCCATCTCGCGGTCGGGATGAAGGGCGTCGTAGAGGTGATCTGAGATGTTCGACGTAAGTACCTACGAATACGACGACGACGGCTTCCGCGAGTGCAACGTCACCGGGCTCAACATCCACGAAACCGCCGAGGACATGGTGAAACTCTACGGGCTGACCGCGATCCTCGCGCTCACGGTCGGTGGGCTGTTCGCGCTCTTGGTCGCGCTGACCCGCTGGGAACTGATTGGTCTGCTCTCGGCGAGTGACTACTACACGTATCTGAGTATCCATGCCTGGAACCTGCTGATCTTCTGGATGATCTTCATGGAGATCGCGATTCTCTACGTGGGGGGGCCGTTCGTCCTCGGGCGGAAGCTTGCCATCCCCCTGCTCGCGAAAGCTGGCTGGGTGATCATGGCCACCGGCGCGCTCATCGTCAACGTGGCGATTCTGGTGACCGACTTCCCCAACGAGGCGCCGTTGCTCACGTCCTACGTGCCGCTCCCTTCGAGCTGGCAGTTCTACCTGGGCGCCATCGTCTTCGTCCTCGGAACCGTCATCGCGGCGCTGCCGTTCTTCGCGACCATCTGGCAGGACCAGCGGGAACACGGCCGGCGCACGCTCCCGCTGGTCACCTTCGGCGCGTTCATCACGAGTATCGTCGCCGTCGAGGCGCTCATCGGCGGGCTCCTCACCTACGTGCCGGCGCTACTCTGGCGGATCGGCTATCTCGAGAGCGTCGACCCGGCGTACTACCGGCAGATGTACTGGATCATCGGCCACGGGAGCCAGCAGATCAATCTGCTGGCGATGATCACCGTCTGGTACTTCCTCACGCACGTGATCGGTGGCGCCGCGGTTGCCAGCCAGAAGATCTCCCGGGCGGCGTTCGTCCTCTACCTGTTCTTCATCAACATCGGTGCGGCCCACCACCTGATGTCCGACCCCGTGGTCTCGACTGGCTGGCGGATGTGGAACACTTCCTACGCCGCCTACGGGGCGGTGTTCGCGAGCATGATCCACGCCTTCGCCATCCCCGCCGGGCTCGAAGCCGGCCGGCGGGCGAAAGGCAAGGCCGGCGGACTGTTCGGCTGGCTCTGGAGCAGCCCGTGGGACGACCCTGGCTTCTCCGCGACGGTTCTGAGTATCATCCTCTTCGGATTCCTCGGGGGCATCACCGGCGTCATGATGGGCCAGATGCAGCTCAACATGACCTGGCACAACACGTTCGCCACGGTCGGGCACTTCCACGCAACCGTCGCGACCGGAACCACGCTCGCGTTCATGGGGCTTGGCTACTACGTCCTCAGGCTGGTGTTCGGCCGGGAGTGGTCGTTCGGCTTGGTCGCGAAGATCCAGCCGTATCTCTACGGCGGTGCGATGGCGCTGACAGTCCTGATGATGATGTACATGGGGATCCTGTTCGGCGTGCCGCGCCGACACCCCTCCGTCATGGATATTCCCGGCACCGCGTTCAGCTTCTCGCCCGCAAAACCGTTCTTCGCGGTGTTCGGGGTCGCCGCGATCGTATCCATCGTCGGCGGCGCCCTGTTCATCGTGGTCGCGCTGGCCTCGCTCCTGGTCGGTGAGCCATTCGATGGCAGTTCGGTCGGCGATATCCACCGAACGGCTGCTGACGGGGGTGAGAGTGGCTCCATCAACGCATACAGCATGCGCGGAACGTTCACCCTCTGTCTCATCTTCCTCGGGGTCTTCGTCACCCTGTGGGCGATGAACTGGTATCTCCTCTCGACCATCTGGCAGATCGGCCCCTGACCTCATGGATCGCACCCTCCCCGCACAGCTCTGGTCGCTCGTCAAGCCCCGAATCGTGACGCTGCTCTGTGTCACCGGCGTGTTCTCGTTACTCGCGGCCGGTGGCGGCTCGGCCACGGTCGTGGCCGGCTTCCTCGTCGCCGGCGGCTGTATCGCCGCGAGCGCGGCGGCGTGGAACTGCTGGTACGACCGCAAGCTCGACCGCCGTATGGAGCGGACCGCCGACAGGCCGCTGCCAAGCGGCCGCCTCGACCACCGGGTCGCCGCCGGCTTTGCCACCGCGCTCCTGATCGTCGGAACTGCGGTCGGCCTCGCGCTTCTGTCGGCGCAGGCAGTCGCGTTCATGCTGCTCGGCTTCGCGTCGTACGTCGGCCTCTACACGGTGCTGCTCAAGCGACGCCACTGGCTCGGCGTCGTCCTCGGCGGCTCGGCCGGCTCGTTCCCTGTGCTCGCCGGCTGGACGACGGTTCGACCGCTGACGCTCGAGCCGCTCGTGATGGCGCTCGTCGTCTTCGCGTGGACGCCCGCTCATGCGTGGGCGTTGGCGTACGTCTACCGCTCGGAGTTCGCGTCGGTGTCGATACCGACGCTCCCGGTCGTGACCACGACCACACGGGTCCAACGGGGCGTTCGGTACGCCGTCTGGTCGACGGTGCTCACAGTCGTCTGCATGATTCCATTTGCCGGAGCGCCCTACACCGTCACCGCTGTGGTCGGGAGCGCGCTGTTCGTCCTCGGGTTCCGCCAGTTCCTCCGTACCGGCACGGAGCGGGCGGCGGTCAGGGCGTTTTTCACCTCGAACCTCTTCCTCGCGGCGCTGTTTGGCGCCTGGGGGGTCGGTGGCGTCGCCGTCGACCTCGCGCCGTGGAGCCAACTGGTCGCCCTGCTGGTGCTGCCGATGCTGTTTGTCGGGCTCTGGAGCGCACGCCCAGGCCTGCGAGGCGTTCGAGGCGCGGTCGGCGGGGAGTGGCGCATCGTTACCGACCGTGTGGCCGAAGCCATGGCCACGGCTCGGCTCAGCTATGTTCGGGAGAACGACCACCTGGAGGGGTCGGGCAATCGTGAGTGACGATGCCTGACGAGTCACCGAAATCCGGCGACTCGTCGAGACGCGAGGAGCAGCCCACGGTTACTGTGCGGTCGCTCGTCAGGGGGGCGTGGAGACAGCTCAAGACGGTTTACTACGCGAACTCGCTCAGCTGGCGCTTCCTGAAAAGCGGGACCCTCGTGTTTTTCGGCTTCTTTCTGTGGGCCGGCGCGAACCTCCTCTACTCGTACAACCCCGAGTTGACGCTGCTCCAGTATCCGATGGCCTACGGCTTCATCCTCATCCTCTACGGGCCGATCCACCATCTGGTCGTCCTCCCCATCGCGTTTCGATGGCGACGTGCCACCGGGCTCAGACAGCCCATCGGGAGTCGAGGGCCGAACGCGATGCTCGTGCTGTTTCTCGTCGCCGTCGTCGTCCTGGGAACCTTCCCCGCCGGGCCGATGCTCGTCGATTTTCAGGGTGCGCTGCAGTCCGGTGGGGCCAATATCAGCCCTGACTTGCTCTGTACGAAGTCGACAACCCAGAACGGGACCTCGATCCACTGTCATCTGACGGAAACCGAGGGCATCGACCGTATCGTCGTCAAGAGCGGCAGTTCCGAACTCCTCGTCGACGACACGCCGCCCTACGAGTTCACCGTTCACGAACGGGAGCTCGAATCCGTGACCGGGGAGAAACGGTTCACAGTGATGCTGCAGGACGAGAAGCAGAACCTGATTCGACGGTACACGCGGCGGCTGTCGATGATCGACGAGGGATGAGTTACCGTTAGTAGGCGCCTGTTAGTGATTACTGCGAATAGGTTCATCGACGGTGTCGAACGCCGCCGGTTCAGGGGCTCCCATCACC
>NZ_JAZKRY010000030.1:0-29999 GCF_036626355.1 Halolamina sp.
GAAGATCTCGTTGTTGAACACGATGTAGGTCATGTCGTGGTTCTCCCGGGCGGTATGCATGAAGTGATTCCCGCCGATGCCGTAGCCGTCGCCGTCACCGCCGGCCGCGATGACCTCGAGGCCGGGGTTGGCGAGCTTCGCGGCACGGGCCACCGGCAGCGAGCGCCCGTGGATGGAGTGGAAGCCGTAGCTGTTGAAGTAGGAGTTCAGCTTCCCCGAGCAGCCGATTCCCGTCACTGTCAGGGTCTCGTCGGGCGTGCGCCCGAGTTCGGGGAGCGCGCCTTTCAGCGCCTTCAGGACGCCGAAGTCGCCACAGCCAGGACACCACGTCGCCTGGGGCTCGATACCCGGTGTGTACTCCTCCTGTTCGATCTCCCGTTCCTCACCGATTGCGCTGAATGCACTCATTGTTAATCACCTGCCGCAGGCACGAACGTCGTCTGGTTCGCTGTCTCTTCTCCGCCGGACAGCGTCGCGTGGAACCCCTCGACAATCTCTCCTGGCTCGAAGGGGTTGCCGTTGTACTTGAGGAGGCTCGACAGCTTCGGGCCGTACTCGCCGAGTTCCTTCTGGGTCAGCCCCCGGAACTGCGCAGTGGCGTTCATCTCGACGACCATGACGCGGTCGACGCTCTCGATGAACTCACGTACCTCAGTTTCCGGGTACGGTGCCAGCTCACCGACCGCCAGCGCCTTCACGGACTCGCCGGCGTCGTTGAGCTCTGTGACGGCCTCCTCGACGGAACCGACCATGCTGCCGAACGCGAGCACGCCGTACGTCGCCTCTTCCGGGCCGTACTCGACGTTCAGGCCGTCTTCGTTCAGCTCCGCACGGATGGACTCCAGCTTTCGACCGCGCCGGTCGACCTGCGCGACCCGGTTGTCGGGGTCCTCACTGATGTGACCGGCCTCGTTGTGCTCGTTTCCACTCGCGAGGAAGCGACCGCCCTTCTGTCCCGGGACCGAGCGCGGCGAAACCCCGTCCTCGGGGTCGTGACGGAAGCGGTGAAGCTTCCCGCCGGGCTCGTGGGGTGCGTCCGGAATCTCGTCCTCTGTGAGCGTGGCACCGATGTCGGGGTTGGGCTCACGGTCGAAGTGGGAGGCTGGAACGTTCCGGTACTCCCCGGAGAGCTTCTGGTCGTAAAGGATGATGCTCGGAATCTGGTAGTCGTAGGCGATCTGGAACGCCTTCCGCGCGTGGTCGTACGCCTCTGCCGGATCGGCAGGCGCGAACACGACGCGGTTGGAGTCGCCCTGAGAGGTGTAGAGGACGTGCTCCAGGTCAGCCTGCTCCGGTTTGGTCGGCATCCCCGTCGAGGGCCCCGCTCGCGCTGCCTCCAGCAGCACGATTGGCGTTTCGGAGATTTCGGCCAGCCCGAGCGGCTCTGACATGAGCGCGAAGCCGCCGCCGGAGGACCCGGACATCGCCTTCACGCCGGTGTGGGACGCGCCGATGGCCATCGCAGCCGCGGCGATTTCGTCTTCCACCTGCTCTGAGATACCGCCAACCTCGGGGAACTTCTGGGTGAGGATGGTGAACGCTTCCGTCCACGGCGTCATCGGGTAGCCGGCAATGAACCGACACCCCTCGTCGAAGGCGCCGTAGGCGATGCCCTCGGAGCCGTTCATGAGCACCTGCTCTTCGTCGTGCTCGCCGGTCGGACAGCTCACCTCGACCTCGCTGACGTCGTAGTTCTCCGTGACCTGCTCGTAGGCCTCGTGGAGAATTTCGATGTTTGGGCCGAGAATCTTCTCGGGCATCGCGTCCCGCATGAGTTCCTCGATGGCGTCGACGGGCACGTCGGCGATGGCGCAAGTAGCGCCAACGCCGGCGGTGTTGCGCATGACCTCTCGACCTTTCTCGCGGGCGAGGCCGCGAAGGTCGAGCGGGAAGACG
This sequence comes from Halolamina sp., assembly GCF_036626355.1. Lineage (GTDB taxonomy): Archaea > Halobacteriota > Halobacteria > Halobacteriales > Haloferacaceae > Halolamina. The sequence continues at coordinate 1,897 of NZ_JAZKRY010000030.1, forward strand.
TGCCAGTTGTTCTCCTCGACGCGCTCCTCGAAGTTCGGTACCTCGTCGGCGTCAAGCAGCCCGTCGTCGTAGACGATAACCCCGCCCTCGCGAAGGTCGTCCAAGTTCTCCGAGAGCGGCTTGATCTCCTCGTTCCCGTAGTAGGCATCCTCCTGGGGGTTGCGCGCGAACGAGTCACCGAGCGCGAGCAGGATGTTGTACCCGTTCCCACGGGAGGTGACGTTCTCGGCCGAGGCTCGTACCTCGGTGTACGTATGACCGCCACGGATCCGTGACGGGTAGTGCCGATGCGTGAACACGTTGAGCCCCGACCGCATCAACGCTTTCGCGAAGTTCTGGCTCGTCGACGCGATTCCGTCGCCGGAACCACCAGCGATTCGCCAGATGAGTTCATCGTCAGTCATGAGTGTTGAACCGGTCCTCGTGGACCGAGTGTACGCGCAAGTTACAACGCCGAACTAAAAGCATTTGCTATGGATTCACAAGGAACGTTAGTGATAGACAAGGACGCTGGCCGTGGATTCAGTGGCGATTCTTGCCCTCGGCGGTCTTCGATTCCGTGCGTCAACGGTGTCAACTACTCGGCACGAAAACAGTACCGGAAGCAGTTTTAGTGAGCCTCGCCCTCGCCCTCCGGCAGTCGTTCCAGATAGTAGGCGAACCCCAGAATCCCGGCGACGATAACGCCACCGCCGACGGCCTGTAGCGGCTCTGCCAGCGCCCCATCGTTGATTCCGACTTCGACGCCGTAGAGCAGTATCGCCAGTCCGATAGTCATCCCAGTTGTCAGTAGGTACGGAGCCGACGACTCGTTCTCAATCATGCCTCTACCAGAGGCGCGAAGCGATAAATAACGCACGGACCCGCCCTGGCCAGCTAGGTTCGACTCGTTGGTTTCGCCTCAGACCCGTTGATTTCTCTCTCACCCTGCAATTTAAATATAATCGCTGGTTGAAAGAATTCGTATCCGGATGAAACTGAGCCACTTGACGTTTGCACTCCTGCTAATCACTGCCAGTGTTCCAGTGTCGAACGCTGCTGCCGACGGCGAGGCACCGCTCGTCGACGCCGGACTGGACCAGTCAGTCGTCGCTGGGACCACTGTCTATCTCGACGGCGGCGGCACGGTCGATCCCGACGGGGAGCTCGCTGCATTTAGCTGGTCGATAGAGACACCACAGGGTCAGGCGATTACTCCGATGGAACCGAACGCGGTTATGACGCGCTTCGTCCCCGGAGAGACTGGCCGATACCACGTTCAGCTAACGGCGACTGACGAAGACGGGAACACCCGGAGTGACACGCTGTTCGTCGACGTTGGCGGCGCAGTCGACAGCCGCACGGACTCGCTAGAAACAACATCGAACGACTCGTCGATGACCCCCGTGACAGGCCAGGATCCCCCTGCACTGGTGACCGACCCGGAGACGACGATCGTTCCCCAGGGTTCGACAAACCAGGGCCCGTTCGGCCAAATTCTCGGCCCGGAGTCGATTCGTGCCGGCTCGTCAGCTCGGTACGTGCTCGAGGTTGGCGACGCGGATGGCCGAGTGACCGATTTCCGCTGGCTGCCGTCGAGCCATTCGAGCGACTCGTCCGGCGTGATTGCTGCGCGCAGTGTGGATCAGACGTATCGCTTCGACGTTGCACCCGGGACGGAAGTCCGGCTCCCGGCTATTGTCGTCGACGACGACGGTGAGAGCACGACGGTTTCCAAGACTGTTCACGTGACAAACAACCCGCCCGAGGCGATGATTCAGGGGAAATCGACGGTCAGTGTTGGTTCGGTCCACGAGTACGATGTGATCGCGTCGGACCCGGACGGCCCGGTCACGTCGTTCGCGTGGGCGACTGACTCCTCTACTGTTGAGTCAGTCGAGACCGGTGGGCTACTGAATACAGCTACGGCCACGGATGGGGCGAAATCGCAGCTGTACCGGTTCACGGCAATTCCAGAGGCCGATGCGACGGTGTCGCTGCGGGCGACAGTTGGGGACGAACACGGTGGGGTAACGACGGCGGAGAAGGGGGTTATCATTGTGGAACAAGATGGGTTAACCAAGGACAGTCCTCAAGCAGAGGTCAAGCCAGAGATTCTGCAGTACGAAGCTAGTCAGAGTGACACCCCGTCAAGCCTGTTCGGTTCGCAAAAAGCGGTTCCCGGCCGAATTGTGTTCACAGCGGTCGCGACCGACAATGATTCCGAGCAGTTGACATTCGAGTGGCAGTTCGGCGACCTCGGGAGCGCGCAAACAGTCGAGAGCGGTGAGAAGATGCGATCGGAAGTGTCGTTCCCGTTCGGGACAGACGAAGTGGATTATCTGAGTGCCGTCCCAGTCACAGTGACCGTCACAGATCAGAACGGGAATTCGCGATCGGTTACGAAACCGCTCGACTTCGAGGAACGACCTGGACAGCGACAAGTCGAGGAAACGCTCAACGTCAGCACGACTGGAGAGATGTCCATTCGCGGTTCTCTAGAACTACGTACGACGGCGACCGGTGCGAGTCCGCCGTCGCAGTTGAATATCTTCTTCGGCGATGGGACGAGGCAGACGCTCTCGAGCGTGGACCAAACTGACGAACAAACCTACAGCTACCGGTTCGAACACCGCTACCGCTCCAGCGGCGAGTATGTGGTTCACGCACAACGGGATGACTCGATATCGCGTGAAACTGTCTCGGTCGGCGAGCGAACCTACGTGGAGTGGCAGTACGAGCAGAAGGTCACGAAAAACACGCGAACGGTCGCCGCAAAACGACCCGCTGGCGACGGCTGGAAACGAATAGGAGTCGACTCAGTGACCTACAAACAGACAGGTGTTCAAACGGCCCAGACGTTGGTCTCCGACGGGACGGCGATAATCCCGGGGGATTCGTGGGAACAAGTTGGTACGAAGGTTGAGTACCACACCGAACAGCGGACCACACGGAAGGCGGAGTCGCCAGGAGAGGACTGGCAGATAACCGAGCGGAACGTCGACGAGCGTGTCGTCTTCGATGGCTGGGAGCCGAGGACCGTCCCCAGTAAGCAGATAGCCGACAACGATTGGGAGTACGTCGGTCGCGTGGCGAAGACCACGACGAGGACCGAAACAACAGAGTCTGCGACGAGACCGGACGGCAACGGTTGGGAGCGCGGACCGAAGACAGGAGATTCAGTACAGGTTGGACACTCCACGACGTGGGTCTCGAACCAATTCATCGCAGGGAGTGCTTGGGAGTACGTCAGGTCCGAACAGTACGTTAGCGGCTATACGAAATCGACGACCTGCGTGGAGTATGCCAACTTCAGAGGTGGAAATTACTGCGTCGAGGAATCGACCACCTGGACGGCGAACTACGACACGCGTTACAAGTACCGGGTTCCTGAATACGACGACGAGTACGAGTGGGAACGAACGGTCGAGGAAACGACGTACGATTACGAGTACCGTGTCGAAACCTACAGCAGGGCAGCATTCCATGAGTATACGACGGAAGAACAGGTTGCAACGGAGTACGCACAGTGGGAGAAACCGATCTACAACGAGACTGAACTCTATCGGTGGAAGAAGACAGAGACGAGTTGGGAGCAGAAAACGTCGCTGAGCGAACCGAACGGGGATGTCAGAAACTTAGAAAAGCAAGTGCGCGAGTGTAGCGAGAAGTGGCAGAAAGGAGAGCCAGAGTCATGTAGGGAAGGACAACCATGAGGCTCGCAACAGTCGCAGTCTGTCTGCTGATCCTCTCGGCTGGCTGTGTCGTCGAAGACCAGGGTACTGAAACGGCGACGCCATCTACGCCAGAGAGAATAGAGGAGACTGCAGATACACCAAAGGAACCTGTAACGCCGTCGTCTGGTAATTACGATATTGAGGTGGTTGCACTAGAGAATTTGGTTCACAAGAAGATGAACGAACGGCGGAAAGAGCACGGAGTAAAACCATTGAACAGGAGTGAGAAACTTGACGCTATTGCCCGATATAAATCGTGGGACATGGCCCAACAGGACTACTTCGCACATCATGATTCAAATGGTGGAAGATACGGATATCTAAGAGACAGGTATAATGCCAACTGTCAATACATGAGTCAGAATCTCAATAAATCGACACATTCCGGGGCAGAGTCTCATATACAGAAGGAACTCAGGGACATTGAAGAGATTTCAAAACGTGCCGTAAACTCCCTGATGAACTCCACCGGCCATCGCAAAAACATCCTCAATCCCGATTACGAACTCCAGGGAATCGGCATCTTCGTCGACGAAAACGGCACCGTCTTTCTCACCCAGGAGTTCTGCGGTTAATCCTCGTTCCGTGGGCTGCTCGGATGATACGGCGTATCGTACTCACCTGGCCGGTCGTCCAGCCGGTCCGGATTCATCCGCCCACCGAGAAGCATGAAGTCGAGTATCGTCAGTGTGAGCATCGACTCGACGACCGGTACTGCCCGCGGCGGCAGCACCGGATCGTGACGGCCGACAACCTGGATTTCCTTTTCGTCGCCGGTCTCCCAGTCTGCAGTCTCCTGGGTTTTCGGAATCGACGTCGGCGCGTGGAGCGTCACTTCCCCGGTAATCGGTTGTCCCGTGGTAATCCCGCCCTGCAGCCCGCCGTGGTCGTTGCCGACCGGCGTCGGGTCCGGGTCCTCTTCGCCCTCGGGGAACTCCCAATCCTCGTTTCGCTTGTAGCCAGTAACTTCGCGGGCCTCACGTCCGAGACCGTACTCGATGGCTGTCGTCGCCGGGACCGAGAGGAGCGCCTGCCCCAGCCGGGCCGGAACGCTATCGAACCTGGGGGCGCCGAGGCCACGCGGGACGCCGTGGGCTTCGAACGCAACGCTGCCACCGATGGAGTCCCCGGCCTCCTGATACCCGTCGATCCGCTCGCGCATCTCCTCGGCCGTCTCCGGATGGGCACAGCGCACCTCGTTTTCCTCGCTGTGGTCGAGCATCTCCTCGAAGCTAACCGGCGGGGCCTCAATCTCGCCGATCTGGTTGACGTGGGCTTTCACCTGTACGTCGTGGTCGCTCTGGTCGAGCACCTGTTTCGCGATCGCGCCGGCTGCGACCCAGTTCACCGTCTCGCGGGCAGAGGAGCGGCCGCCCCCGCCCCAGTTCCGCGTGCCGAACTTCGCGGAGTAGGTGAAGTCGCCGTGACTCGGGCGTGGTGCGGTGACGAACGGTTCGTACTTGCCCGAACGGGCGTCCTTATTTTCGATTGTCATCCCGATCGGAGTACCGGTGGTGTAGCCGTCCTGCAGGCCGGACTGAATCGTGACCTCGTCGGGTTCGCCCCGACTGGTCGTGATCATCGACTGACCGGGTTTACGCCGGTCGAGGTCGCGCTGGATGTCCTCCTCGTCGAGTTCGACGCCGGCCGGGCAACCACTCACAGTACAGCCCATCCCGGGTCCGTGACTCTCGCCGTAGGTCGTTACCTGAAAGAGACGACCGAACCGATTGCCGTTCATTAGCGTAATCTCCGGGGGCCGCGCATTTAGGCTTAGTCCTGTAGATCGCTCACCCGCGCCGCCGCGAACGGGACGAGCATTTCCTCGGCGGTCATCCCACCGTGGACGCCGATCTTGTCATCGTCGTGGTACCACATCACCGTTTCACGGTGGACCGCAACCAGGTCGGGCGCGCGGCGCTCGAACGTCTCGCTCGTCTCAGCCTGACCCTCTCCGAACAACCCACGCTCGGTGTACTCCTCGCGGTCGAGGGTGAGCACGTCGTGGTTCGCTTCGAGGTAGCTTCGGAGCTCCTCGACACGACCATCTTGGACGTGGAACTGGACGTTCCGCGGGCCGCCGACCGGTGGAATCGGCTCGCCGTCATCGTCTCGTTTCAGGATGTCCTGCACCGCTGGTACGTCGAGGTCCACTGCTTCGCTCTGGTCGACGTTGGTGTGACCGTGGTCGGCTGTCACCAGCAGCGCGGTTCGTTGAGCAGTCTCCGCATCGATGCCCTCGACGAGCCCCTCGCGAACCGCCTCGGTGACCATCCGGACCTGCGCGTCGTAGCGATCCTCGGCGGTCCCCGTGACGTGTGAGATGTGGTCGACGTTGGAGACGTATGACGTCACGTGCGTCAGGCCGTCGGCGGCCATGAGCGTGTCCCTGACCGTCACCGCCATATCGGCGACGTTCCAGTAGGCGTTCGTCTCCGCGCCGCCAGTCGTCAGCCGTGAGGAGGCCGAACCGGCGATATGCTCGGGCTGGGCAGCGTGGGTGTCGATGCCCGCAGCTTCTGCGTCACCGTAGATGGCTTCGCCGGCGAACAGCTCACGGGCGTTCGCGAGCGGGTCGTCGTCGTGGATGGGTGTTCCATCCTCCAGCAGGAACGGAAGCGTCTGGATAGACTCATCGACGGCCTCGAAATACTGGTGCCAGCCCAGCAGCCCGTGTTCCGCGGGCAGGAGTCCCGTATGGAGCGTCGTAATCGCCGCAGCTGTCTCGGACGGGTAGACAGCGGTCAGCGGCGTCACTGTCCCCCACTTCTCGAACGCACGGATAAACGGGAGTTCGTCGGCGAGTCGGTTCCACTGGTCCATTCCGAGCCCGTCGAGCACCAGCAGCACGACGCGGTCGATATCCACATCGAGCAGGTCACCGAAGGCACTGGCCGGGAGACCGCACTCGAACTCCTCGGAAAGCAGGGAAAGGGCGCTCTCGGTCACATCGGCGAAACAGCGGTCGCCATACGCCGGGAAGACGTAGCCGCCCTCCTCGTACGTCGTACGGAGGTTGTCCGAATCCGTCATGCAGGCGGCTCGCACGCGGGTGGTTTAGGGATTTCGACGGAACCTGGCGAGAGATGGGTCGCCTCGATCCGGTTCAGTCTCGTGTCTGTTCAGACTCCGTGACTGTAGCGCCGAGGTCGTCGAGCACCGTCCAGAAGCTGGGGAACGACACGTCGACGTGTTCGGCACCGTCGATTGTGGTCGTCCCCTCGGCGACGAGACCAGCGACGGCCAGCGCCATCGCGATTCGGTGGTCACTGCGGCCGTCGACTTCGGCACCGACGAGTTCCGTCTCGGCACCGTGGATCGTGAGCGTGTCCTGCTCTTCGGTCGTCTCGACACCCATCTTCCCGAGCTCTTCTGCCATCGCGTTCACGCGGTCGGTCTCCTTGTACCGGACGTGTTCGCAGTTGACGATTCGAGTGTCACCGTCGGCAATAGCGCCCACAGCCGCAATCGTGGGCAGGAGGTCCGGCGTGTCACCAACGTCGACTTCGATGCCAGTTAGCTCGCCGCCAGCGATGGAGATCTCGCCGGCGTCGCGGTCCCAGTCGATGTTCGCGCCCATCCGGTCCAGAACCTCGACGATCGCGGTGTCCCCCTGCGCGCTCGGCTCTGCACCCTCCACGATGACCTTGGCGTGGTCCGTCGCTGCGACAGCGCCCGCCGCAGCGAGGTAGGAGATCGAGGAGAAATCTCCGGGAACTGCGTAGCTGCCACCCGCTGGGCGGTACTGTTGCCCACCCGGCACCCGGAACCCGTCGGCCGTTCGCTCGGTATCGACGTCGTACCCGTCGAGGACCTCGAGCGTGATGTCGACGTACGGCGCGGATTTGAGTGCGGTTTCCAGCTCGATATCCAGCCCCTCCTCGGTGACCGCACCGGCCATCAGCAACGCGGTGATGTACTGTGAGGAGACGTCGCCCGGTATCGAGACGTCGCCACCCGAGAGCGGGCCGCCGACGACGAGTGGTGCCTGTCCGTTCCCGCGGGTGCTCTCGGCGCGGCCGCCGAGGTCATCGAGAGCCGCAAGCAGCGGGCCCTGGGGACGGGAGCGCAGCGACTCGTCACCCGTGAGCACCGAGAGCCCGTCTCCGAGCGCCGCGCAGGCGGTGACCAATCGCATGGTCGTCCCGGAGTTTTGGCAGTTGATGACGTCATCCGGAGTCTCCGGCCGACCGTCGAACCCGTCGACTGGAAGGGTGCCGTCGTCTTCGAGCTGGAGGCGGTCGACGCTACCACCGAACGCCTCGACGGCGCGCATCGTCGCCTTCGTATCGGCGCTGACCAGCGGGCCCTCCACAGTCGCGCTGTCGGCGTAGCCAGCGGCGAGGATCGCCCGGTGGGTGTAGCTTTTCGACGGCGGTGCCCGGCAGCTGCCGGCGACCTGCGAGCGTGAGACGTGTCGTTTCATATCCTCATCTGTCGGCGCTGGGGAGATGAGTCCACCGGAGCAGGGCGTCCGACTCGATGACCGTCTTCGGAACGAACTTGTGGCCTGCCGAAAATATGCGTGTATGTCGATGACTAACTATGACCTCTACGAGCGCGAGGAGCCAGCGCTCTCGGGAGTCGAACGAGCGCTGTACGACGCGATATCCACCGAAGCACCGTGGAACCTCGTCGAGCGGTTCTCCGAACTCGAGCGGGTCTCGGGAAGTAAACGGGAAGTCGAGGCCGCCGAATACATCACCGGCCGGCTGGAGGAGTTCGGCGTCAGCTACGAGCGTCACGACCCCGAACTCTACCTCTCCATCCCCCAAGAGGCTTCGCTCGCGGCCGCGGGCGAGTCCTTCGACGCGGTCAAAACCGTCTCGTTCGGCGGCGGTAAGGCGGCGGGCGAACTCGTCGACTTCGCCACCGGTGAAGCCAGCGTCGACGATCTCCTCTCGACAGATCTCGGCGATGTGGGTGATATGACGGGAAAGGTTGCGGTGCTCGACGGGCTCCTTCCGATCGAGGCGATCGGTGAACTGGAGGACGCGGGCGTCGAGGGCGTCGTCGTCGTGCACCCGCACGAGCGCGAACCGCACGAGGGAATCGCTACACCCGTCTGGGGCGGCGCGCCTGAGCCCGGCGAGGAGCACCGCATCCCGGACGTGCCTGTCATCGTCACCGCTGCGCCGGTCGGCGAGCGCCTGCGCGAGCACGGTGAGGGCACCGCAGTCGCGCTGACGGCCGAAACCGAAACGGGCTGGTTCGACTCCCCGGTCGTCGAGGCGAAGATTCCGGCCGGAGGCACGGAGTCCGCACCGGAGACAGGCGAGGCCGAGGATTTCGTGCTGCTCCACGGGCATTATGACTCCTGGCACGTGGGCATCGCCGACAACGCGACGGGCGACGCCGCGCTGCTGGAACTCGCCCGGGTGTTCGAAGAACACGCCGACCAGCTTTCGCGTGACCTCCGGGTCTGCTGGTGGCCCGGCCACTCGACGGGCCGGTACGCCGGCTCGACCTGGTACGCTGAGGCGTTCGGTCTAGATATCGAACGTAACTGCGTCGCACAGGTGAACGTCGACTCCCCCGGCGCTGTCGACGCCACCGAGTTCGAAGATATGCTCTGCTGGATGTCCGAAGCCGACGCGCTCGCCCGGACCGCCGTCTCCGACGTCTGTGGCAAGGACGCAACCGAGGTCCGGCCGCCTCGCGCGGGCGACTACTCCTTCAATAATCTCGGCGTCACCGGCTGCTTCATGCTCTCCTCGAACATCCCCAAGGATGTTCGGGAGGAACGGGGTTACCACGCGGTCGGGGGCTGTGGCGGCCACAGCAACGCGTGGCATCTGAGCACGGACACGCTTGACAAGGCCGACCCGGACGTGCTGGTTCGGGACATCCGTGTGTACGCAACCATCGTCTCCCGCCTCCTCGACCGGGAGGTGCTCCCGCTCGACTTCCGGCACACGGCTCAAAAACACGCTGAAACCCTCGAAGCGTACAACGAGGCCGCCGGCGACGAGTTCGACCTGCTGCCTGTGCTCGACGCCCTCGCCGAACTCGAGGCCAATCTGGAGCCGTTCTACGAGGAACTGGAGACCGACACGACCCGACCGGCCGAATTCAGCGCCGACGGCATCGATGCCGACGGGGCGAACGAGGCAATTCGACAGCTCGAACGCGCGCTCGTCCGGGTGGATTACACCACCGAAGGGCAGTTCGAGCAGGACCCCGCGACAGACCGGCCGTCCTACCCGGGGCTCGCTGCTGCGAGAGAGCTCAACGAGATGGACGCCGAGGAACGGAAGAAACAGCGTGTCGCGCTCCGGCGACAGCGCAACCGCGCCGTCTCGCTGCTCGAAGATGCCATCGACGCACTCCCCTGACTGAACCGACGGGCCGGTTCTGTTAGACAGTGGTGTGAGCCCGGAGTTCAAGTAAGAGAACGGGCCCACACCCGTTGTGACCTGAGAACCACCGCGGGACGGGTCGCGGATGCGTGGCCAGCCGTCCCGCGGAGCAGTCGGCCACCTGTTCGCCAGGAGGGACGAGAACCGAGGAGCCCGCAGCTTGCTTCCCCTACTGGCCGTCGCACGCTGGGCCAGCCGCGTCGGCCATCGCTCCCGCGAGCACCTGGGCCCCCTTCGCGCAGTCCGCCCAATCGGTCCACTCCCGCGGGTTGTGGCTGATCCCGTCGGCCGACGGCGCGAACAGCAGCGATGCCTCGGTCACGTCGGCGAGATGCATCGTGTCGTGGGCGGCGCCCGAATGTAGATCCATCGTGGGAATGCCGGTTTTCTCACCCGCGCGGTGGGCTGCCGCGCGAAGGTCCTCCGACATCGGCGTCGGTTCGAGGTCGAACGGTCGCTCGAATGAGGTTTCCACCCCGCGATCGGTCTCGACAACGCCGAGGCTCGCACGAGTGGCCTCGACGATCGTCTGCATCGACTGGTACTCGATGTCCCGGATATCGACGCCCAGCTCCACCTGGCCGGGAACGACGTTGGTCGCGTTCGGCGAGACCGACAGCGAGCCGACCGTCCCTACAGCCGTCTCGCTCTCCTCGTCGACGACGTCGTGTGCGGCGGCCTCGACGTCGAGAACCACCTCTGCGGCCGCCGCGAGCGCGTCAGTCCGCTGGTCCATCGGCGTCGCTCCGGCGTGATTCGCCTCGCCGAGCAGGTCCACCTCGCAGTGGGTGATTCCGGTGATTGTCGTGACGACCCCGACGGGCACGTCCTCTCGTTCCAGCCGCGTATCCTGCTCGACGTGGAGTTCGTACCAGGCGTCCCACGCACTCGCGTCGAGCCGGCCCTCGCCGCGGAACCCCATCCCAGCGAGCGCCTCTTCGAGCGTGATGCCGTCGTCGTCCTCGATAGCGAGCGCCTCCTCGACGGTTCGCTCGCCGATGGCGACCGAGGAGCCGAGCAGCCCGTCGGCGAAACGCTGGCCCTCCTCCTCGGTGAAGGAGACGACGACGAGCGGCCGGGCTGGCTCGACGCTGGCCCCCCGCATTGCCCGGACAGCTTCGAGGGCGGCGTAGACCCCGAGCGGGCCGTCGAAGATGCCGCCCTCGGGCACCGAGTCGACGTGACTCCCTGCTGCGACAGGTGCGGCATCCTCATCAGCAGATTCGGGACACCACGTCCCGGCGATGTTGCCGACGGCGTCGATTTCCACGTCCAGCCCCGCGGCCTCCATCCGTTTGACCAGCATCTCGCGAGCACCGCGGTTCGCTTCGGTGCCGGTGAGCACGGTTCGGCCACGACCCTCCTCGACGTCGATTTTGCCGTGTTCCGCGTTCGCCTCAAGATCTTCTCGGAGCCGCTGTTCCTCGACTTGCATGGCGTATCCTCGGACCCCCCTCTACCTTACCCTTGCCTTCCAGGAATCGGGTGCGCAGTGACGACGAAACCGGTTCCGGTCCCCCCGGAAGCGTCGTGCTTAACCCGGGCCATGCCCTTCTCTCCACCGATGGAGAACGCCGGCGCTGACGCGTTCACGCATCTCGGTCCGGCGGTTCGGTCGGCGCTTTCCGAGCGAGGATTCTCGACGCCGACGGAGCCACAGCGGCGCGCGATCCCGCCGATTGCTACGGGCGAGAACGCGCTCGTTATCGCGCCGACTGGAACCGGGAAGACCGAAACGGCGATGCTGCCCGTGTTAGACAGCATCGCGGCCGCCGAGGAGCGCCACGGTATCTCCGCGCTGTACATCACCCCACTGCGGGCGCTCAATCGTGACATGATGGAGCGCTTGGAGTGGTGGGGCGAAACGCTCGACGTCGAGGTCGACGTCCGACACGGCGACACTACCCAGTACCAGCGCAGTAAGCAAGCGGATGACCCGCCGGACGTGCTCATCACGACGCCGGAAACGGTGCAGGCGATGCTGAGCGGGTCGAAGCTTCGCAAAGCGCTCGAAGACGTCGAGCACCTCATCGTGGACGAGGTCCACGAACTGGCCGCCTCGAAACGCGGCGCGCAGATGACGGTGGCGATGGAGCGCGTTCAGGAGCTCTCAGGGCCGTTCCAGCGCATCGGCCTGTCGGCGACCGTTGGCGATCCGGACGAAGTGGCGAAGTTCCTCACCGGCGCCGTCCAAGGCGAGCACCGAACGCAGCGGGACTATCGCATTATCGAGGTCGACGCCGGCTCCAAGGTGTCGTTCGACGTGGTCCAGCCCGAGATTACCGAAGCGGACCGCCGGCTCGCCGGCGAACTGGCGACGGAGCCGGAGATCGCCAGCCACGTCCGGTTCATTCGGAACCTCGTCGAGGACCACGAGTCGACGCTCGTGTTCGTCAACACCCGCCAGACAGCGGAGGCGCTGGGCTCCCGGTTCAAGAGCCTCGATGCGCCCATCGGCGTCCACCACGGCTCGCTTTCGAAAGACGCCCGCGTCGAGGTCGAAGAGGCGTTCAAGTCCGGGGGTATCGACGGCCTGGTCTGTACGTCGTCGATGGAACTCGGGATCGACGTGGGCCGAGTCGACCACGTCGTGCAGTACGGCTCTCCGCGCGAGGTGGCTCGCCTGCTCCAGCGCGTAGGTCGCGCTGGTCACCGACGTGACCGGGTCTCTCACGGTACCGTCGTCGTTTCCGACCCCGACGATGCCAGCGAGGCCATGGTCATCGCCCGCAGGGCCGCCGCCGGCGAGGTCGAGCCAGCGGGCATCCACGAAGGCAGCCTCGACGTCCTCGCGAATCAGATCGTCGGCCTGCTGATGGACCACGGCGAGATCGACGCACGTGAGGCGTTCGAGCGAATCCGACGGGCCTACCCGTTCCGGAACCTGGAGGAGCGGCAGTTCCGGGAGGTCGTCCGCGAGCTTTCGAAGAACCGGCTGCTCTGGCTGGAGGAGGAGCACGACCGGCTCGAGAAATCCGGCGGGACGTGGCAGTACTTCTACGCCAACCTCTCGATGATCCCCGACGAGGAGACCTACCAGGTGTACGACGTCTCCTCCCGGCGCGGCATCGGGAGCCTCGACGAGCGGTTCGTCGTCAACTTCGCCGAACCGGGCTCCGTCTTCGTCCAACGTGGCGAGATGTGGCGCGTCGACCGTGTCGACGAGGAGGAGGAGCGCGTCGAGGTGTCGCCGGTGCAGGACCCCGGCGGCGAGGTGCCGACGTGGGTCGGCTCGGAGATCCCGGTCCCTGCAGCGGTCGCGAACGAGGTCGGTCTGCACCGTGGCGTGGCCGGCCAGCAGTTCGAGACCGGTGCGACACGCTCTGCCGTCGCCGTCGACCTCGCTCAGCGCTACCCTGTCGAGAGTCACACTGCGGAAACGGCAGTGGGACCGGTCGAGCGCCAGGTCGACGCGGGCGCGCCCGTCCCAACCGACGAGCGCCTCGTCGTCGAGGGGTCGGGGCGGACGGTCGTGCTGAACAGCCCCTACGGCCACACGGTCAACGAGACGCTCGGGCGGCTCTGCTCGGCGCTCGTCGGGCAGCAGACCGGCTCCTCCGTCGGGATGGAGGTCGACCCCTATCGCATCGAGTTCGAGGTGCCCGGCGGCGTCGGCGTCGGCGCGTTCCGCGATGTGCTGCTCGACACTGACCCGGCACACGTCGAAGCGATTCTGGAACTGGCGCTGAAGAACTCGGATGCCCTGAAGTTCACGCTCACGCACGTCGCCGCGAAGTTCGGGGCGCTCAAGCGGTATCAGGGCCAGGGGCGGTTTGGCGCCGACCGGTTACTCGCGGCGCTTTCGGACACTCCCATCTACGAGGAGGCGCTCCGCCAGGTGTTCCACGAGGACCTGGCAGTCGAGGCGACCAGGGACCTGCTGGAGCGGCTGCAGTCTGGCGATCAGGAGCTTGCCACCGCACGCGAGCGCACGGCCATCGGCGCGGGCGGGCGCTCGGCGGGCGGGGAGTTCCTCGTCCCCGACAACGCGGACGCGAGCGTTATCCAGACGGTCCGGGACCGGCTGGAGAGCGACCGGGTGCTCCTGTTCTGTGTCCACTGCAAGGACTGGACCCGGACGCAGGAGGTCGGGCGGATTCGCGAGCCGATCAAGTGCCCCACCTGCGGCTCGACACGGGTTGCCGCACTCAACCCGTGGGCTGACGACGTAGTGAAAGCCACGCGTGCCGAGGAGAAAGACGAGGAGCAGGACCGGATGACGCGGAAGGCGTTCAAGTCGGCCAACCTCGTCCAAGCGAACGGGTTGAAAGCGGTTCGGGCGCTCGCGGCCCGCGGTGTTGGTCCCCAGACCGCCGCCCGGATCATCGCGAAGTTCCGGGAGGACGAGGCCGACTTCTACCGGGACATACTCGAACAGGAGCGCCAGTACGCGCGGACGAAGAGTTTCTGGGAGTGAAGTCGGGCCGAACCGTTATGCGCCTCCGGTCGAACGCCAGAGTATGGCCGAGCACGACGCGCTCACGCCCTGGACGGCCGTCGACGAGGGGGACGCTGACGCTCTCGGCCGGCGACGTCGGTATCGACGACCGACTCGTCGCTCCCGGCTGGTCCTGTGCCGAGACCGGGGAGGTCGGCCGTCGTCTCCACGGCTTCGCCGTCGCGGCAGGGCTCGACGACGTGGCAGTCGAGACGGTGACGCTCTCGTTCACTGACTTCGAGTCAGCTGACAGCGTGCTCGGGTTTACGGGTCGTATCGACCGCTTCCGGGCCGCCGACGAACTGTCCGACGCGACGGCGCAGTCGTGGCTGTCGAGCCTCAGGGACGCCGAGGAGCAGTTTTTCAGCTCCCTGACGCTGTTCACCGTCTCCGGGACCGTTCCGGTGGGGGACTGAGCTGTGCGGACGAACAGCGCGGCAGACGCAATCCCACACCCTGAAGCGTCCCGCGCGCTGAACAACTACCAATGACCGAGTCCCTTCGCCTGACGGTTCGTGCGGCGGAGAAGCGCGACGCGGGCCGCGGCATCGCCCGCCTCCCCGAGGCTGCCCGGAACGAACTGGGACTGCTCTCGGGAGACACCGTCGTCGTTGCCGGCGAGCGCGAAACCGTGGCGAAACTCTGGCCCGCCCGCGGGGACGTCCCTGAGGGTGTGGTGCGCATCGACGCCGACAGCCGCGCCAACGCGGGCGTGAAAGTCGGCGACACAGTCCGAGTCTCAGCTGCCGAACTCCCGGAAGCCGACCGGGTCACCCTGCGAGGCCCGGCCCAACTCCGAGAGGCTGATGTCCCGTCCGACGAGGTCGAACGGCTGGCCGCCGAAGACGTCCGGAACCGCCCGCTTCAGTCGGGCGACCGGCTCCGCCTCGAACGCCTCTCAGCTGTCGCCTTCGTCGTCGACGACACCCGGCCGGGCGGCCGCGTTCGCGTCACTGAGGACACCGACGTGCGGGTCGTCGTCGAGGCCCCAACCGGCTCTGAAAACGCCTCGAGCCCCGACGTCGGTGAAACCGATGGCGCCGAAGGCGGTGCAGCCAATGGCGTCGAGAGCGGCACAGGTACACCGAGTCCCGATACCGGGTCAACTGGCAGCGAAGAGTCCACGTCGAGGGCCACGGACGTGTCAGCTGCCGACCGCGACGTTGCCGAGGTGGGGGGCGTGACGTACGAGGATATCGGCGGGCTGGACGAGGAACTCGATCTCGTCAGGGAAACCGTCGAACTGCCACTTTCGCGCCCGGATTTGTTCGCCAGACTGGGAATCGACCCGCCGAAAGGCGTGCTGCTGCACGGCCCGCCAGGCACCGGGAAGACGCTCATCGCCAAGGCCGTCGCCAACGAGGTGGATGCGAGTTTCTTCTCCATCTCCGGCCCCGAGATCATGAGCAAGTACAAGGGCGAGAGCGAGGGGCGCCTCCGGGAGGTGTTCGAGCAGGCCGCCGAGGAGGCGCCGGCGATTATCTTCTTCGACGAGATCGATTCCGTCGCACCCAAGCGCGAATCCGGTGCAGACGTTGAGAGTCGCGTCGTCGGCCAACTCCTCTCGCTGATGGACGGGTTGAACGCCCGAGGGGAGGTGGTCGTCATCGGCGCCACGAACCGCGTCGACGAACTCGACCCGGCGCTCCGACGAGGCGGTCGCTTCGACCGCGAGATCGAGATCGGCGTCCCGGACGAGGCGGGGCGCCGGGAGGTGCTCTCGGTCCACACCCGCGGGATGGCGCTCTCCGAGGACGTCCGTATCGACCGGCTGGCCGAGCGCACCCACGGCTTCACCGGCGCGGATCTGGCATCGCTGGCGAAGGAGGCGGCGATGTCCGCGCTTCGCCGAGCCCGTCGGGAACCTCCCGAGGAGATGGACGAGGACGGGAGCGGGGGCACTGCCGTGACACGACTCGATGCCGCCGATCTCTCGGTCACACGTGCGGATTTCGAGTCGGCGCTGGCTGCGGTTGAGCCAAGCGCGATGCGGGAGTACGTCGCCGAGACACCTGACGTGACGTTCGCGGATGTCGGCGGTCTCTCGGAAGCCAAACAAACCCTCAGGCGTGCGGTCAGCTGGCCGCTGACCTACGGCCCGCTGTTCGAGGCCGCCGACAGCTCGCCCCCGACGGGGGTGCTGCTGCACGGGCCGCCCGGAACCGGGAAAACCCTGCTTGCCCGTGCAATCGCCGGCGAGAGCGGTATCAACTTCCTGCAGGTTGCCGGGCCGGAGCTGCTCGACCGGTACGTCGGCGAGAGCGAGAAAGCGGTCCGAGAGCTGTTCGAGCGTGCGCGCCAGGCCGCGCCGGCTATCGTCTTCTTCGACGAGATCGACGCGGTCGCCGCCGAGCGCGGCGGCGGCGGTGATTCAGCAGTGGGCGAACGGGTCGTCTCACAGCTGCTGACCGAACTCGACCGGGTCGCGGACAACCCGAGCATCGTCACGCTGGCGGCAACGAACCGGAAGCAGGCGATCGACCCCGCGCTGCTCCGTCCGGGACGGTTCGAGTCCCATGTTCACGTCCCCGCACCCGGCGCCGAGGCCCGACGTGCGATTCTCGGCATCCACCTTGACGCCAAGCCAATCGCCGAGGATGTGGACCTCGACGTAGTCGTCGAGCGGATGGCTGGCTACTCCGGCGCCGACGTCGCCGCAGTCGTTCGACAGGCCACGATGCTGGCTATCGAGGAGGTGGCCGAACACTACGAGGGCGAAGAGGCGAACGACCACGCCGACGAACTGCTCCTCACACAGGACTGTTTCGATCGGGCACTTTCGAGCGTGGAAACCTCGATCTGAGATCGAGCGGGACACCGATTCCCGGTCGTTTATTACCGTTCACACGTAGGTGTAGCCGTGTCTACTGGCCCCCATTCCCGACAGGAAGTCGCGGGAGCCAGCGTCGTCGTCGCCGTGACCGTGCTCGGGATGGTCGCTGGGGTTTGGCTGCACATCTCGGGGCTGTTGCCCCACATCGGCTGGTTCCTCTTCATCGTCTCGTTCGGGCTCTGGATGTTCGGCGCCATCGCCGCGATGCTGATCCTCTGGAACGCGGGCTATCTCGACCGCTGAGTGCGAGCGCGCCATGAGTTCCGACAGGGCAAAGTAGGCCCCGTTCGGACTCGCCGCTATGGACGAACACGACCACGACGACCACGGGGAGAGTGAAGGCCGCGTCACGTCACCGATGCAGGAGTTCGGGATGGGGGAGGTCGGCATCGGCATCGCTGTTCTGCTGGCCGGTCTCGTACTGACATTCGGGCTGGCGTTCGGTCTCGTCGCTATCTGAAGAGCCACCTCCCGGTGCGCTTCGGGTCGACGAAAACGTCTCGTTCTCGGTAGCCGCTGTTGCCCGCGTCAACGACCCAGACATCGGTCTCCTGGGTCGTTTTCGCATCGAGATTGGTCCGGAACTGGTGGCTGAACTCCGTCGCGTTTGCCTCGTCGTCCCACGTGAGTACCCAGGCGCAGCCGGTGGCATCACCGTCCGGATACGCAACCTTCCGGTCGTCTCCCCAGCCCTCGGCGCCGGCGACCGCTGTCGGGCGGTTCAGTTCTGTCCGGAGCCCGCGAGAACGACCACCAGTGCGAGCGTGACCTGGAGGACTCGTATGGTTCCCCCGGAGAATGGATACGGCTAAGACTACCGGTTGGGTAGATGTTGGGGAGACGGGAATCAGCGGGCCGGTACCGAACGAGTCACCTCTCCGGAGCCAGTCACCGGCTGGAGACCGCTACTCCAGCCCGTTTTCGAGCGTCGCTCTGAGCTCCGACACTGTCTCGGCCTCGTAGCGCAGCGACTCGTCGCCGACAGTCAGCGAGAGCGTTCCGTCCTCAGTCGCCTCGCCAAGTGAGGCCACTGCGGCGGCATTCCCGACGGCATCACGGACCGCCGCGGCGTCCGTCGTCTCGACCACGACGCGGCCAGGCGCCTCGCTGAACAGCGATGCAACCGACTCGACGGCGGCTGCAACGCCCGCGTCAGCCGTCACCATCTCCGCGAGCGTTACCGCGAGCCCGCCATCGCTTACGTCGTGGGTCGCACGGGTCGAGCGGAGGTCGGCGACGTGCGTCAGCGCCTCGACAAGCGCTTCTGGCTCGGCCGGCAGGCCGGGGAAGAGGTCACTGCCCCCGACCTGCGAGAGCAGGAGTGAACCACCGAGTGCGTCCGGGTCGTCGGACGCGTTCGCGGAGCCGGCGACGTGGGCTGCTGGCTCGACGAGGAGTAGCTCACCCGCACCAGTAACAGTGGCCGGTGGCGTATGGGGAATCTCCCGCGAATCTTCCGTGGCGTCCTCTGCCGGCGGGCCTCGTACCCCCACCATGGCGAGCGTCGGCGTCGGCGCGACAGGGCCGTTCGCCGAATCGTTGTAGAGCGAGACGTTGCCGCCGACGACGGGTGTCGAGAGGTCGGCACAGCCCTCGGCAAGCCCGTCGACAGCGGCGACGAACCCGTCGTACGTCTCCGGATCCTCGGGGTTGCCGCCGTTGAGGCAGTCCACCGCAGCCAGCGGTGTCGCCCCCTTGGCGGCGAGGTTGGTCGCGTTCTCGACGGCGATTGCACGGGCGCCCGCTTCCGGGTCGCAGCTCGTCCAGTTCGGGTTGGCGCCCGAGGAGAGCGCGATAGCCGCATCCGTCTCGTGGAGGTTCAGCACGGCAGCGTCGTCGCCCGGCGGCGTCGCGGTTCGCAGCCCCACTTCGTGGTCGTACTGACGGTAGACCCACTCCTTGCTCGCGGCGGTCGGGTCGGCGAGAACAGCGTCTGCCGCTTCCTGGAGCTCGAACTCTGGCAGGTCGCGCTCGGGCGCAGGGAGGGGCGTCCGGGGGAGATCGTTCAACGGCGCGCCGTCTGCGAGGAACTCCGCGGGCGTGTCGACGACCGTCTCGCCTTCGAACCGGCAGACGTAGTTCCCCTCGGTCACTTCGCCGATATCCGAGCAGCCGAGGTCGAAGCGGTTCGCGAGCTCCGTCACCCGGTCGACGTTCTCAGGGCGGACCTCGTAGCACATCCGCTCCTGGGACTCGGCGAGGAGGATCTCCATCGCGTTCATCCCCGGTTCGCGCTGGTGGACAGCCTCCAAGTCGATTTCGGCGCCGACGCCGCCCTTCGCGACGAGTTCGGAGGAGGCACCGCCGAGGCCTGCGGCGCCGAGGTCCCGAGCGGCCTCGATGAGCCCCTCGTCGAGCAGCGCTTCGTTGCACTCGATAAGCAGTTTCTCCGAATACGGGTCGCCGACCTGGACGGCAGGCCGGTCTTCGGTTTCGGCGTCCTCGGCGAGGTCCTCGCTGGCGAAGGAGGCGCCCCCGAGTCCGTCCCGGCCGGTCGCGTTACCAAGGAGGACCAGCCGGTTGCCGGCTTCCTTGGCCTCCGCAGTGACGAGCCGTTCGGGCGTCGTTCTCCCGACGCAGGCGACGTTGACGAGCGGGTTCCCCTCGTAGCTGTCGTGGAACGCGACGCTGCCGGCGACGGTCGGGACGCCGATGGCGTTGCCGTAATCAGCGATCCCCTCGACGACGCCATCGAGCAGGTATCGGGAGTGCTCGCGGTCGAAATCGCCGAAATAGAGCGAGTCCGCGAGCGCGATGGGGTACGCGCCCATCGAGAGCGTGTCTCGGACGATGCCGCCGACGCCGGTGGCGGCGCCGTCGTACGGGTCGACGAAGCTGGGGTGGTTGTGGCTCTCGATGCCGAAGGTGAGCAGCGTCTCAGAGCCGGGTACCCGCACGACAGCAGCGTCGTCGCCGGGGCCGATTTCGACGTACTCACCTTCGCTCTCGAAAGCGGTCAGCAGCGCGCGCGAGGAGCGATAGGCACAGTGTTCGCTCCAGAGGTTCTCGAAGAGGTGCTCCTCTGCCGTCGTCGGCTCACGCCCGAGCTCCGCGACGACGAGTTCGTGGTCCGCGTCCGCGAGAGGCATTCAGTTCTGTGGTTAGCTTCGGGGGCAAAAGGGGTTTCGCTATGCACGTTCATGCTGTCTCGGTCGGGTTCTGGCGGGTGGGCGGTGACCTGACTCACCCACGAGATAACGATGGGACCGCGTCCCTTTTTACCGACCCTCTCGAACTATAGGCTGTGCTTTCGGTCGAACTGCACTGTCACTCCGCGCTCTCCCACGACGGCCGTGATCCCGTCGACCTGCTCGTCGAGCAGGCTGCTGCAGTCGGCCTCGACGCTATCGCCGTCACTGACCACGACACCATCCATGCCAGCTTCGAGGCCGCCGCGCTCGCCGAGGAACACGGGCTGGTCGGCATCGTCGCGATGGAGGTCACCTCCGCAGCGGGCCACGTGCTGGCACTCGGTATCGAGGACCAGGTGCCGCCGGGGCTTTCCTACGACGAAACCCTCGACCGTATCCACGAACAGGGCGGTATCGCCATCGTCCCGCACCCGTTCCAGAGCTCGCGCCACGGCGTCGCGGCCCACATCTCCGACGAGCAGTTGGCGAGCGCCGACGCTATCGAGGTGTACAACTCCCGGTTGCTGACCGGGCGCGCGAACAGGCAGGCAGAGCGATTCGCAACCGCCCATGGCCTGCCAAAAACCGCCGGCAGTGACGCCCACATTTCCGAGATGGTCGGCCAGGCCGTCACCGAAGTGGACGCCGACGAGCGGAGCGTCGAGGCGGTGCTCTCGGCGGTTCGCGAGGGCCGAACGAGCGTCGTCGGCCAGAAGACGCCGTGGCGCATCTCCTTCCGGCAGGCCGGCGGCGGCGTCAAACGCCGCGTCCAGCGCGGGATACGGGAGTTCTTCTGATGATGCGGTTCCCCACAGCTGCGGACCGACCCCGACTCCGCGGAGCCACAGCGTCGATGGTCCGGCAGGCACTCGAGACGGGCGACCCGCTCCCCGGGAGTGCTGGTTTCGCCGGCGCCGTCGACGGGCAGCTGGTCCGGGACGTGCTCGGTCGGGAACCGCTGTTCATCGACGAAACGGCTGAATCGCCGACCTGGGCGTTCGACCCCGTTAGTCTCGAGAACCCGGAACTGGTTCCTGCTGGTTCCGTGGTCCGGCGCTCCCAGTCGGGCGAAACCGACAGGGACGGACTGACTCTGGACGAACGCTGGGCGCTCCCCGACCCTGCGCCCGTGACCGATTCAGCCGAAGCGATCGCAGCCATCAGAGAGGTGGTGCTCCGGAGCGTCCGCGAGCCGGATCCGGAGGGGCTCGCAATCGCCTTCTCCGGCGGGGTTGACTCAGCGGTCGTCGCCGCGGGTGTGCCGGAGGCGCCCTGCTACGTCGCCGGTTTCGACGGCTGTCACGACGTGGCCGCTGCGCGGGCGGCCGCCGACGCGATGGACCGCGAGTTGAGGGACGTCGAATTCGGTCACGATGATATTGTGCGCGCCGTGCCGGACATCGTCCGAACGACGGGTCGCTCGAACCCGATGGATGTCCAGATTGCGCTCCCGCTCTACTTCGTCGCCGAGCAGGCCGCCGCAGACGGGTTCGAGCGACTTGCCGTGGGACAGGGTGCCGACGAACTGTTCGGCGGCTACCGGAAAGTCGTCGACCCCGCGGATGATCACCGCGTCGCCGCGGGGACCGTTCGGCGTGCCACGCGAGAGGTAATTGCGACGCTTCCCAAGCAGCTTCTGCGGGACGTACTGACGCTCCGGGGTGTGGGGGTCGAACCCGTCGCCCCGCTGCTCCACGACCGAGTCGTTTCGGCGGCGCTCTCGCTCCCGGCCGAGTTACTCGCGACCGAGGCAGAGCGCAAGATCGCGCTCCGGCGCGCCGCCGAGGGGGTGGTACCTGAATCGGTTCGCACGGCCGAAAAGAAGGCGGTGCAGTACGGGACCTACGCGGCCCGGGAGTTGGACCGGTTGGCCCGACAGGCCGGGTTCAAACGGCGGATGGACGACCACGTCGGGCAGTATATCGATTCGCTCGTGGAGGCCGAGTCCGATTCGTCGTAGTCACAGGGAGGCGCGGGACGTTCTCAGTCGTCCTGCTTTCCAGCCACGTCTATGGCCCGGAGCGCCAGCCGCCTGGTGTCCTCGTCGAGATCGCTCGCTTGCAGGTCCTCGGCGTCGTACCATGCCCACGCGTCGACACCGGCCTCACCAGCCGACGGCGAGATATCCCGAGAGGGGACCGTCGCGAAGTAGACGTGGTCGATATGCTGGTGGTAGACGTTGCCGTCGTGGCTGTCGATATCGTAGCGTAGCTGTTCGCGGGGGCGCGGGAGGGTCTTCCCCGCCGGCGCACCCACCGGCTCCGTGTCGTCGATGAGCGTCGGTTCGAGCCCGATTTCCTCGCGGGTCTCCCGAAGCCCAGCCTCGTGGGGGAGTTCGTCCCGGTCGATGTGGCCACCGGGTGGGATCCGAATACCCAGTTTCGGGTGAGAGTGGAGTGCGGCCGCGCCGTCGTTGACAACGTACACTGTGGACGTGAAGTGGCGAGTCGTCTCCATGGCTGGCAGTCAGGGCGAGCCGGTTTCGGGGTTACGGTTCCAATCGGCGGGTGTCGTAAGAACTACGGTCCCCGGAAGCGGTTCTCAGGTATGGCTCACGAATCACCAAGCTCCGACCTCGGAATCGGCGTCGGCGTGCTTCTCTCGGTCGTCGCGGTCCTGGGCGCGGTGGGAATGGCGGCGGTCGATCCGTCGGCGACCACCGCGAGCGGGTTGCACGTGGCCGCAGTGCCGTTTGCGATCGCCATCGTCGCTGGCGTCGCCGCCGTCGCCAGCATCCATCTGTTCTGGGGCGAGTAGCACGGGATAACCGTTAAGACCACGAAAACCATAGGCAGACGTACGGATGAGTGAGTACACCGAGGAGGAGGCCCGCATCGTCGCCTACCTGCGGGACAGCGTCTCCTCCGGCGAGCGATATTTCCGGGCCAAGAACATCGCCGAGGCCATCGGACTCACTGCCAAACAGGTCGGGACGCGGCTCCCCCATCTCGCCGAAAAATCCGACGACGTGGAGATCGAGAAGTGGGGCCGCTCGAAATCGACCACCTGGCGCGTCACCCATCAGGGGTAGCGCGACGGGTCGCCCTCCCGTCTACCGAACGGCCTCCAGCCTCTGCTCTATCTCCTGTTCTAGCTCTCTGGCCAGTTCTTCTTCGAGCCGGTCAGCCACGTCGAAATGTTCCGGGAACCGTTCGGCCGGCGCAATCTCGCGCTTGATTTCGATCTGATTGGTGAGCACGTCCGTCCAGGGGGCGGTGTCGAGTTCGAGTCCCGAAGCGCCGCCGCCGACGATGCGACCGTGGTTTTCGAAGCGCTCCGCATGTAAGGTGGCGAATGTCCGGGCTGTGGCAGCGATGAGTGTTGCCCGCTCTGCCTCGCCGGCCGCTGTCGAAAGCTGTTCGTCCATGGATCTGCTCAGAGGGAGTCCCGCAAGGGTATTGTGGTGGGAGGGCGACATTTTCGCGGCGGAGAGGCTCGCCGGAGTCCCATCCCGTTATGACCCCCCAGTTCGTACGCCGGTCCATGACCGCCCGTGTCAAGCGGACCTTCGAGGTCGACGCACCAGCCGGGCAGGTCTGGTCGTTCATCGCCGACCCGGCCTCGCGAGCCAATGCTATCAGCGTCGTCGACAGCTACGAAGCCAACGACGACGGGACGATGACCTGGCAGGTCCGGCTCCCGATTCCGGGGATCAGCGCGACCGTCCCCGTCGAAACGGAGGAAATCCGCGAGGAGCCGCCCGACTACGTGGAGTTCGTCGGCCGCTCGCGCGCGCTCCGGGTCACCGGAAAACACACTGTCGAGTCGACAGACGACGGCTGTCTTCTTCACAACGAGTTCGTCGTCGACGGCCGACTCCCGGGGGTCGAACGCTACTTCAAGCGCAACCTGGACCGGGAGCTCGACAATCTCGAGGCGGCGCTCCGAGAGGAGTTGGGCCACCACGCGTGACCGGCGGTGATGAGGGCGCTCTCGGAGCCCCGGACGACGTGCTCACGCTCGCGATCGCTCAGTAACGAGTCGAGGCGGCGGCCTCCCGAAACGTGAACCACGCTGCCGACGCCATCGAGCACGCTGCCGCGATGGGCATGGATCTCGTCGGCCTCCCAGGTTACCGCCGTTCGCGAGGAGTTCCCGGCGCCCAGGAACCGACGCCGGTCGGAGTGAACGCCCGACAACTGACGAGCCCTGGTACCGCGGGATTTATTACCCTCTCTCGGGTACAGTAAGTTGTCGGCCGATACGGCGCTTTTCTCGCCGTCACGTCGACAAGCCAACCACCGCATCAGGCGCGCCGTGACGATGGGTCCGTCACGACCCGCACGTCGGACCGACTTACGGGGGCCACCCGGTCCGACATCTCCCGCCTCCACCTTCCACCCTGTTCGGTTGCCGCTCTCCACCACTCCCGTTTCGCTCCTCAGCGTCCATCGGCGCCAGCCCCGACGTCAACACGGTGGCCAGTCTGTGCCGCCTCGTAAACGGCGCTCATCACCTCTACGTCGATGAGGCCGTCCAGTCCGTCCGGTTCGGGTGGGGTTCCCGTCAGCAGGCAGTGCGCGAAGTAATCGAACTCCTCGCGGGTCTCGTCAGCACCGAGTCCGGAGAGTTCGACGCGTCCCGAATCGGTTTCGACAGTTAGCTCGCGCTCACCGCCGGGAGCGAAGGCGTTCTCGACGCGGAAGCGGCCCTCGGTCCCCACAACTTCGAGCCACGAGGCAGCGCTCCCGCTGAAACTGGCGGTGAAGTCCCCGACGATGCCCGTCGGAAACTCCGTGTGGAAATGGATGTGCTCGTCGGCGAACTGCGGACACTCCGGGTCTTCGGGACGGTCACCGAACGGCTCCGAGGCGCTGGCCATTCCCTCGACGGCAATCGGCTCCGAACCGAGCAAAAAGCGTGTCGTGTTGAGCGGGTAGACGCCGACGTCCATCAGCGCCCCGCCGCCGGCGAGTTCGGCGTCGAGACGCCACTGGTCGGCTCCTTTCGAGCCAGCGAGCACGGGAAAGGTGAACTCCCCGAGCGCCTTCGTCGGCTCCCCGATGCCGCCCTCGGAGACGTACGTAGCGAGCGCGCGGATGACCGGGTCGGCCTGCATCCGGTAGGCGGTCATCAGCGTCACGCCGGCCGTCTCACAGGCCTCGACAGCCGCTTCGGCACGCTCGGCTGTCGCCTCCAGGGGTTTCTCACAGATGACAGCTTTTTGCTGGTCGGCCGCCGTGTGGATATGGTCGAGATGGAGGCGGTTCGGCGTCGCGATGTAGACGGCGTCGTAGGCTGCCGTTGCCTCCCCTTCGGCGTACTGTTCGTAGCTCAGCGCCACCGCGTCGTGGGCTTCGGCGACGCGGCTTGCTTTCTCGTGATGCCCGGAGACGACGGCGCCGAGTTCGCCGTAGTCGCCTGCCTCGATGGCGGGGATGGAGACGTTGCGTGCGTAGTTGCCGAGGCCGACGACGGCGTAGCTGACGGTGCCTACTGGGTCGGTGTCCCAGTCGCGTGAGGATGCGGCGTCGACGAGCGCCTGTAGATCCATGGCTACTCGGTTGCGTGCTGGGGGCAAAACGGTTGGTGGCGTGACTGCGCTTGCCGGTGGCCCCGTCCCCGCCCAGGTGTCCGTGGCGTGGTAGGTCACTCCTCGGGACACTCCGCCGGTGGACCTTTGCTCTGGCAGGCGTACGCGGCCTCCATGGAGCCGGTCAACGAAGCCGACCTCGACTGGAGCGAGACCGAGCGCGGAGAGACAGCGTTCCGACGGAAGAAGCTCGCCGCTGCCGCCGCTGGGTCCGAGGACCCGGAGCTCGGCTGTAGCCTCTACGAACTCCCGCCGGGCAAACGGTCCTGGCCCTACCACTACCACACAGGGAACGCAGAAGCGTTCTACGTGCTTGCCGGGGAAGGCATGCTCCGCAAGCCCAAGGACGAGCACCCGCTCGAAGCCGGCGTGTACGTCGCCTGCCCCGCTGGCCAAACGGGGGCACATCGCGTGGTCAACGACGGGGACGAGCCGCTCCGCTATCTCGCGCTCTCGACGATGAACGCGCCAGACGTGACGGTGTACCCCGATTCGGAGACGTTCGGCGTGTACACAAGCAGCCCACCTGGCGGCGAGAACCAACGCGACGTTGCCGGCTACTACGAGCGCGATAGTGACGTCGACTACTGGGACGGCGAAGAGTAAGCGGCCAACCTCTCGTCTCTCATACATAACCGTAGTTCAGTAACGAAGCCTACAGAAATATCATTCAGATTATCCTTTTGACGGTGTAGTCCCATGGACTACATGCATGAGCGAAACAGACCCACTCGCGCCCGTTCTGGGTGCAACCGACTCACAGCATCCCGCGCAGCACGGGCCACAGCGAAGCCTCCGCGGGGCGATCGGGACGGTGGCGATAGCCCTCGTCCTCTTCGTCGCGATGGCGGCGCCGACGCCGGTTCTCATCGGGCTGCTGCTTGCCCCTGCTGTCGGCGGCGTCCTCGCTCTGGGTGTCCGCTCCCGCGGTCGCCCGGGACGCCCCGTCAGGCTCTCTCTCCCCTGGACTGACCGCTGCGTCCAGTTCTGAGGGAGCTACCGAACCGCCTCCAAAGATCACGTTTACCCAACACTTTTTCGGGAGCACTCCTATTGCCACTCATGAGCAAAGGACGCCAGTCGATTCAGGAGTGTGGCGACTGTGTCGAGCCCGCCGACGCGTTCGGCCTGGTCGCAAACGAGACGCGGCTCTCGATTCTGGAGGCGCTCTGGAACGCCGAGCAGTCGCCGGCCCGCTTCACCGATCTCAGACAGGAGGTGGGGATGCGTGACAGCGCGCAGTTCAACTACCACCTCGACAAGGTAACGGACCAGTTCGTCCGCAAAGTCGACGGAGGCTACGAACTCCGCCACGCCGGGAAGAAAGTGGTGCGGGCCGTACTCGCAGGGTCGTTCACCGAACACCCGACGCTCGAACCCATCGATATTGGTGACCCGTGTGTCCAGTGTGGCACGGAACTACAAGCAAGCTACGACGACGAACAGCTGTCCGTTCAGTGTCCGGGCTGTGGCTACGGCCACGGTGAGTACGCGTTCCCGCCGGGCGGGTTGAGCGAGCGGACCGACGACGAGATTCTGGCAGCGTTCGACCAGCGTGTCAGGCATCTCCACTGTCTGGCCAAAGACGG
This sequence comes from Halolamina sp., assembly GCF_036626355.1. Classification (GTDB taxonomy): domain Archaea; phylum Halobacteriota; class Halobacteria; order Halobacteriales; family Haloferacaceae; genus Halolamina. Next base: position 29,496 of record NZ_JAZKRY010000030.1, read on the forward strand.
CGTCTGTCCGGAATGTAGCGGCCGGATGGAAACCACCGTCGAGCACACTGCGGACTGCTGTGTCGACAGCGCACTCACGGCGAGCCACCGGTGTCAGCAGTGTGACCACGAACTCTGCTCGGCTGTCGGGCTGGCGCTACTGGACGACAGCAAGGTGGTCGGCTTCCAGCGGGAGCACGGCGTCTCACTCTCCGAGCGCCCCTACTGGACGCTCCCGTGGTGTGTCTCCGACGAGTCGGTCGAACTCGCGAGTGAGGAGCCACAGCGGTTCGAGGTGGCCATCGACTGCGAAGACGAGACGCTGACAGTGACCCTCGATGGCGACCTGACAGTGCTGGGGACGGAGCGCAGTTCGGCCTGATAGTGATTACTGGGAGTCTGTCCCGCCGTGACCATCCGTGTCGGTGATGGGAGCCCCTGGCCGGTTCGGAGTCGACCCAGTTCTTGCCGCCGAGGTGATCAGTCGTCCGCCGCGGTAGCCATCACCGCGGCGATCAGTCGTCC
>NZ_JAZKRY010000031.1:0-29793 GCF_036626355.1 Halolamina sp.
GCGTGTCGGGTTCGCCGTCGCCGTCGGTGTCCTCGTAGGTGAACACCGTGTTAAAAACGAGGTCGTAGAACCACAGGACCCCCGTTCCGATAGCGTCGAGGTCGGCGTCACCACCCGGCGCGCCCAGTACGATGTCGTTGGTCCCGTAGTTCGTGTAGAACGCAGGGCTCTCCGGCGGCGCTTCGTTTTCCCCGGCGTCCCAGCCGTATCCAATTGGCCCCGTCGCGGCGACCGAGAGACCCTGTGCTCCCTCGTTCGGGAGACTGATGAAGTTCTTGTCTTTGCGCAGGTCGGCTCCGGCGTTACCGGCAGAGAGCACGAGTAGCGTCCCCTCCTTGTTCGCGTAGGTCATCGTGCTGTTGAGGACTTTTCCGTAGAACTCACCCAACCCCTGTCGTGGGATCGGATACGCCCCCAGCGAGAGGTTCGCGGCGTCGGCATCGACGTTCACGCTATACACGATCGCTGCGAGGATATCGCCGAACGTGGCGAATGGCCCGGAGAACACCCGACAGTCCACGAGATCGGTCTTCGGTGCTGTCCCGTTGACGCCGATTCCGCCGCCGTTGTCGGCTGCGACGATGCCTGCGACGTGGGTCCCGTGGTCGTCGCCGCCGACCGGGTTGTGGTCGCCCCCGTCGTCGGTGAAGTTCCGCGAGAGTTCGAGGTTCAGCGGGCCCGCGAGGTCCGGATGGGTCTCCAGCACCCCGGAGTCGATGACTGCAACCCGTGTTCCTTCTCCCTCTGTCGTCTCGTGGGCCTCCGGAACGTTCAGGTCGGCCTTGTCCCACTGCAGGAAGTCGCCAGGCTGCCCCTCGTAGTCCGAAGCGTCGAACGTCGGCACTTCCTCGTTCACATCGGGGTCGTTCAGTTCGATCTCGATATCCGGCGCATAGTCTTTGAACGCCTGTTTTATGTCACGTTCGGATCCGCGGACGACCGCGAAATCGACACCCGGCATCTCGTGGACGACGTCTACTCCCCCCAGCCCACGCTTGCCCTGTGTCTCGACGATGAACCGGTCTGTTCGCGTCGCTGCCGTGACGTCCGTTCCAACCGCGATTCCACCGAGCACTGCGCCACTGAGTTTGAGGAACGTTCGCCTGTTGTGACGTGGCATATGGTACAGAGATAATTGATAGATAATAAATGCAACCCACGTTTTCGGGAGTTAGACACCAGCTAACCGGGCATTGGCGGTGTTTTTCCGACATCCAGGGGTGATTTCAGAGAAGATGGTGAAAAACGTTTCAGCGCGTGTTCGCAGTTCACAGGACACTCTCGGCGTAGTTCGAACCCGCTAAGAGAGGATGATAACTCGGCCTTCGGCGCGTCTCGATGTGGCCAGACCCACAGTCCCAGCACCGATGGACCACGACGATGGGGAGACGCCGCGTATGACCGCGACAAAGGGAGTTCTCGGTGTCGCCACCGCTACGACCTCGCCGTTCTCCGTGACGTCGGAACAGATATTCTACCAGTTATCGGTCCGGAAATCACCGGCCATGAACGGGTGGCCTGTCTGGAGTCATAAATACGGTCTGGCCCAACATTATCGGCGCGCCTACGCTCGTGACTCTCAACTGCCAGTATGGATGGCTGAGAGCACGGGTCGAACACGCTCCCCGCGAATCGGTATAGCAGGTGTTTCACACTCGTCAGCTACCGCATAAACCAGGTATTCAGCAAGCGAGTGGCGCCAGCAGCAGAGGGTTTCAACAGCGCCGGCGTGGGATACATCGCGGTCTGAAAATCGCAACGGCGAGGTTGTGGCGGCGCAGAACTGGGCTCCCGTCAACAGGAACAACAACATCAGTATATTCGACAGATGTGATAGTCACGTCCACTGCTGCCCAGAGCCACAAGTCAGGGAGGTGCCAGAGACTGAGTGAAGAAACCGGATTCCCAACGACAGTTACGATGAGCCAGAAGTCGCTGCGGGTGGGGTTCGGTCGGACCGGTCGCCGCAGTTGTCAGTGGTGTCGACGTCGGTGCAGTCCTCCTGGGCACCGGTCGCGTCGTCGCAGTCAGCGTCTCCAGCCCCACAGTCGACATCCCGAACTGCCTCGCCATCGACGCCTACAGCGAGAAAACTCCGGAGCGGCGGGGCGACGTTCTCCGGTTCGACCAGGAACGCGTCGTGACCGTAGTCCGAATCGACGACATGGTGAGCCACATCCGCTCCAGCCCGGCGGAACGCCGCCGTGAGCGTCCTCGACGCCTCGACGGTGAAGTGCCAGTCGTCGGTGAACGAGAGCACGAGCGCCTCGCCGTCGAAGCCGGCCAGCGCGTCGGCGGCTGAACTGTAGCCGGCCGCAAGGTCGAACTCGTCCATCGCGCGGGTCAGCCAGAGATAGCTGTTGGCGTCGAACCGGTCGGCGAACGACGACGCCTGATGGTCGAGATACGTGTCGACCGAGCGGTCCGGGAACGCCGCTTCGCTCGGGTCCGCCGGGAACGGTCGGTCGACGTCGTAGGCGCTCTCCTCGCGGCCGAACTTCTGAGCCATCGACGACTTCGAGAGATAGGTGATGTGACCGAGCTGGCGGGCCAGCATCAGCCCGCGGTCCGGGTGGCACCCGTCGGGACCGTAGTAGTCGCCGCCGTTCCAGTTCGGGTCCCCGCGGATTGCTCGGCGGGCGACGCCGTTGATACCCAAAAGCTGCGCGTCGAGGCGGGGCGCCGTCGCGACTGGCGCAACCCGGTCGACTGCGTCCGGGAACTGTCGAACCCAGTCGAGCACGTTCATGCCGCCGACGCTTCCGCCGACGACGGCGTGGAGCCGGTCGATCCCGAGGTCGGTCAGCAGCCGCCGCTGTGCGCGGGTCCAGTCGGCGACGGTCACTGGCGGGAACGAACTCCCCCAGCAGCCGCCGTCGGGATGCTCGCTGGCGGGACCGGTCGAGCCGTAGCAGGAGCCCGGCACGTTCACGCAGATGACGAAACACTCCGTCGTGTCGATGGCCTTGCCCGCGCCGACGATATCGTCCCACCAGGCGTCGGCCTGGCCGCCACCGATTTCGGCTGCCTCATCACCTCCTGTGCTCTCCGCCGCGTCATCCGGCACGCTCGCGACGTGCTGGCTCCCGGTGAGCGCGTGACAGACCAGTACGGCGTTCCCATCGCCCGTCGGGCCGCCGTCAGGGTCGTACTCGCCGTACGTCTCGTAGGCGAGTTCGAGGTTCTGGACGGTGCCCCCGTTAGCGAACTCGAACTCGCCGACCGCCCGGACGCCGGCCTCGTGGGCAGGCGTCGTCCCTGCCTCGGTTCTGGACTCGCTCTCGCCTGTCGCGCCTGTGCCACCTGTCATGGTCTCACTCGCGCGATTGCGTCGTCGAGGTCGGCGACGATGTCCTCGGGCTCCTCCAGCCCCACCGAGAGGCGGATCAGGTCCGGGAAGACACCGGCAGCGCGCTGTTCGTCCTCCGTAAGCTGTGCGTGGGTCGTGCTTGCCGGGTGGATAACGAGTGTGCGAGCGTCGCCGACGTTGGCGACGAAGCCTGCGAGTTCGACCGCCTCACAGAGCCGCTTGCCCGCGGTGAACCCGTCCGTCAGGCCGAAGGCGATCATGCCGCCGAAGCCGGAGAGGTACTCTTGGGCGTTCTCGTGAGTCGGATGGGACTCCAGGCCGGGGTAGGTGACCCAGTCGACCGCGTCGTGGGCATCGAGATGCTCGGCGACGATTCGGGCGTTCTCGCAGTGGCGCTCCATCCGGAGCTGGAGCGTCTCCAGTCCCTGCAGGGTGGCCCAGGCGTCGAACGGCGTCTGGTGGCTCCCGAGCGGGCGCACGCCGCGCTGGCGAACCGCGCGGGTGAACGCCTCGTCACCGAAGCGTTCCGAAAAGTCGAAGCCGAACGCGGGGTTCTCCCCGGAGAGTTCCGGGTAGTCGGCCTCGGGGTGGTCCCACGGGAAGGCGCCGCCGTCGACGACGATGCCGCCGATTGTGGTGCCCGAGCCGTGAATCCATTTTGTCGTCGACTCCCAGGTGATGTCGGCGCCGTGCTCCAGGGGGCGACAGAGCGCCGGCGTGGCGAACGTGTTATCGACGACCAGCGGCGTTGCCTGGGCGTGGGCGATATCGGCGAGGCGCTCGAAATCCGGTGTCACCAGCGAGGGATTGGCGATGGTCTCGACGTGGACGTACGCGGTTTCGTCGTCGATGGCCGCCTCGTACGCCTCGTAATCCACTGTGTCCACGGTCCGGATGTCGAGTCCTCGTTTGGCCGCCGTGTGGGCGAAGTAGGCCGTCGTTCCGCCGTAGAGGTCGCCGGCCGTGACGATGTTGTCGCCCGCGCTTGCAAGGACCGTGGTCAGGGAATCGATGGCGGCCATCCCGGCGTTGGTGGCGACGGCGCCGACGCCGCCCGAGAGTGAGGCGAGACGGCGCTCGAGCGTGCGGGTGGTCGGGTTGGAGATGCGGCTGTAGATATCGCCATCGGCCTCCATCGCGTAGAGCTTCGCGGCGTAATCGGCGTCCTCGAAGCGATACGACGTCGTCTGGTGAATCGGGGGAGCGAAGGAGCCGTTCTCATCGTCCGGCTCGTGGCCAGCGTGGAGGCTCCGACTCCGAAAGCCGCGAGTCATGTATGTAGTGCATATCTCCGACAATAAAAATGCATGGGAGTACTGGCGAATCCGGTCGGTACTCCGGACCGCCAGCGCAGACCGGTCGATTTGCCGGGATAGAGCCCGGGAACTCGGGGTGATGTACAGCTCTGTGCAAAAATAGCCGTCAATCTTCGCCACTGTCCAAAACCGTTAACCCCACCAGTCCACAGCTTCCGCTATGACCGAGAATCAACCTGAACTGAACCGTCGCTCGCTGCTGCGGACGGGCGCCGGCGCCGTGACTGCGGGGCTCGTCGGACTGGCCGGCTGTAGCGGCGGCAGTGGCGGGGGCTCGTCGTCGATAACCGTCGCGTCGGCGCCGACACCGACGACGAAGCTACAAGCCAACTATCTCCGTGAGCGGACGGACATCTTCGAGAGCGTCTACGACGAACTCGGCTACGAGGCCGAACTGCAGCTCACCTGGGACGAGCTCTCGCTGTTCATGGGCGGACAGGCCGACCTGGCACCCTCCGTGGGCTCGGTCGAGGCGGCCAATCTCGCGAGCGAGCAGGACCAGCAGCTCCGGGCCCACGCCGTCACCGCGCCGCAGCACACCGGTCTCTACGTCCGGAAGGGAAGCGAGTACGACCCGGCTGAGGCCGGTAGCGTGCAGGCGGCCGTCGACGCCCTCGCCGAGAGCGGGAAGGTCGGTATCGGCGGCTGGGGGCTGGGGACGATTCCGGCCTACCGGATGATCTTCCAGGAGCGGTTCGGCTACGAGTTCAGCGAGAACGGCGATTTCGAGGTTGTCACCTCGGAGTTCCCGACGCTGGCCAGCCTCGTCGCGAGCGGGGATATCGACGCCGGCGGCTCGGGACCGCCGTACAACCTCTGGTCGGTCCGCGAGGAGCTCACGCCGCTGTTCTGGAACCAGAGTCTGGTCGCCGAGATGGGGTTTCCGCGCCGGAGCGTTGCCATCGGCAACGGTGTCAGCCGCGCCGACTACAGCGAGGAGAACACGGATGCCGTCGCCGCCTACTTCGGGATGCTCCGCCGGGCCAACGAGTATCTCCGGGACAACATCGACACCATCGCCGCCGAGAGCGAGACCCAGGAGGTTCTCGGGGCCGACTCCGAGGAACAGGCGAAGTGGGTGCTGGAGTTTCGGTTCCAGGCCAAACACTCGCCCAACACGGTGCCGGCGAGCCCGGTGGAGAACGGGCTAAGCGACGGGTACGTCGAGCAGGACAAGCAGGCGCTCTCGAAAGCCGCCGAGATGGGGAACGTGGCCGCCGACTGGGACGAGGGGTTCGGCTACCAGCGCCTCGATATCGAGACGTACTACGAGAAAGCGAAATCGTATGAGTGAGGATGGGCGCCGATGAGCGCGCCGACGGCAGAGCGCCGGCTGGGTCGCCTGTTCGTCGAGAATCGCGCGGTCGTCTTCGTGGAGGCCGTCGCGACGGCGATCGCCATCTGGTGGCTGCTCTCGGCTGGGCTCGGGCTGGTCGATACGCTCTCGACGCCGCCGCTTGTCGGGGCTGCGGTCTGGACACTCCTCCGAACCGGCGAGTGGGTCCCTCACTTCGGGGCGACCGGCCGACGCATCATCTACGGCTTCACGCTCTCGATGACGCTGGGCACCGCCCTGGGTGTCCTGATGGGGCTCTCGGGGTTCTGGGAGAAGGTGTTCCAGGACTACATCACCGTCGGGCTCGCGTTTCCCTCGGTGTTCATCGCCGTCTTCGCGGCGATGGCGTTCGGCATCAGCGACCTGACGCCGACGGTGACTGCTGGCATCGCGCCGTTCCCGTTCGTCGCACAGAACGTCTATCAGGGCGTGAAAGGCATCGACGGCGACCTACTGGAGATGTCACGGTCGTTCGAACTCTCCCGCGGCCGGGTGCTCCGGCGCGTGGTGCTGCGCTCGGTGCTGCCGGAATGGTTCGCTGGCGTGCGCTATGGCTTTGCGGGCGCGTGGAAGCTGGTGACGCTTGCAGAGGCGATCGCCGCCGAGAGCGGCGTCGGCTTCATGATCAAGACCGAGCTCACACAGCTCTCGATGACCGGCGTGCTCGCCTGGACGGTGCTGTTCGGCGCGGTGATGATGGTCGTCGAGTATCTCGTGCTGCAACAGATCGAGCAGCGCGTGTTCAACTGGCGGGAGGAGACCGCCGTCGCGTGGTAACCAATGAGTGAGCACACACCCTCCGAGACGAGGACGGACGGTGAGAACAGCGGCGACGCTGGCGATTCTCACGAACCGGATACCGACCTTGGCGGGACCAACGCTGCAGCCATCCATATCGACGGCCTGGCCAAACGCTTCGACACCGCAGATGGTGTCGAAACGGTGTTCTCGGATATCGACCTCGAAATCGAGCCCGGCAGCTTCGTCGTGCTCATCGGGAAGTCCGGCTCCGGCAAATCGACGCTGCTGGACATCGTCAGCGGCGTCCTCGACCCCAGCGCTGGCGAAGTGCGCTTCGAGCGTGAGCGGAGCAACGGGGCGCCCGCAACCGGCTCCGACGACGTGGAACTGGGCCACGTGTTCCAGTCGCCCCGGCTGCTGCCCTGGAACACCGCCGTCGAGAACGTCGAGTTCGTCCACGAGGACAACCCGGAGTACAGCGACGAACTGGCCAGAGAGTATCTCGACCTCGTCGGGCTCTCGGACCAGTACGAGAGCTACCCCGGCCAGCTCTCGGGTGGTCAGTGCCAGCGGGTGGGGATCGCCCGTGCGCTCAGCATCGACCCGGAGGTGCTGCTGATGGACGAGCCGTTCTCGAACCTCGACGAGATCACCGCCGAGTCGCTCCGCCGAGAGCTACTCTCGGTCTGGCGGCGGCTGGGCCGGACGGTGCTGTTCGTCACCCACGACATCACGGAGGCGGTCCAGCTGGCCGACCGCATCGTGATGCTCGGTGACGGCGCGATCTACGCAGACCTGGCAGTCGACCTGCCGCGGCCCCGCGAAGTGGACTCGGCGGAGTTCATCCGGTTCCGCCAGCAGGCGGTCGAGCGGTTCCACAGCATCGACGAGCCCGCAAGCGGGACGGATGGGTCGGAGGGGAGAAATGGCGGTTGAGCGAGTGAGCGAGGCCGAATCAGGGTGGCGGGAGGGCGAACTCGCGACGCGCTGGTTCCCGCGCGCGCTCGGCATCGCGCTGACCTACGCGCTCTGGCGGGGGCTCGCGACGTGGTTCGAGATCAGCTCACCGGTCAACCCCGTCCCGTACCCGCTGGAGACGCTCGTGGCGGCGACGGAGCTCTATCTGACCGGCGAGGCGTTCGTCCACCTGCTGCCGACGCTGGGGCGCATCCTCGTCGGCTTCGCCGGCGCGATGGTGCTCGGCGGCGGCGCTGGCGTGCTGATGGGGACGACCGGCTACGGCGAGCGATTCCTCTCGCCGTTCGTCGTGATGGGGCTGGCGTTCCCCTCCGTCGCACTGGCGGCCATCGCCCGCCTCGTGTGGGGCTTCAGCTTCATCGCGCCGACGACGGCCGCCGCCGTGGCGGTGGCCCCGTTCGTCGCGGTGAACGTCTGGAAAGGCGTCGAGGGGCTGGACGGTGACCTGCTGGAGATGGCCGACTCCTTCGAACTCTCGAACCGCCGGCTACTCAGGCGGGTCATCGTCCCCGACATCGCGCCGGCGCTGTTCGCGGCGAGCCGGTTCGGCCTGGCGCTCTCGTGGAAGGTCGTGACCGTCGCGGAGGTGTTCGCCTCCTCCTCCGGCGTCGGCTACAAGGTGCGACAGACTCGCGGCGCCTTCGAGTACACCCAGACCTGGGCCTGGGCGCTCGTCTTCATGCTCGTCGTCGTACTCGTCGAGTATCTGGTGTTCCAGGCGCTGGAGCGCCGGGTGTTCGCCTACCGGGACGACGAGGAGTTCGAACTGACAGGTGCGCGGTAACCGATTCACGGAGATTCAGACATGACTGGAGACACACAGACCGAGGACGAATCGCCGAACAGCCTCCCGACCGAAGTCGTCGAGTACGCCGACACCGTGCTCGTCGACGGCGAGGTGCTGACTGTCGATGGAGAGTTCAGCACCGCCGAGGCCGTCGCCGTCCGTAACGGCCAGATCCTCGCGGTCGGCAGCACAGACGAGATTCGAGCGCTTGCGGGCCCGGAAACCGAGGAGATCGACCTCGACGGCCGGACGGCGATTCCGGGACTCGTCGACTCCCACTGCCACCTGCGCCAGGTCGGGATGGATCTCGAACGGGTGACGTTTCACGATGCCCGGAGCATCGCGGACGTGCTCGACGCCGTCGCCGAGGCCGCCGCGGAGACGCCCGACTGCGAGTGGGTGCAGGCCTCCTGGGGCTGGCACGAGAGCCAACTGACTGAGGACCGACTTCCCACCCGCGACGAACTCGACGAAGTCGCACCCGGCAACCCGGTGTTCATCCCCCGCGGCGGCCACGTCGCCGTGCTCAACTCGGCGGCGTTCGAGCGCGTGGGGATCGACGCGGAGACGCCCGACCCGGATGGCGGGACGATTGTCCGGGACCCCGAGACGGGGCGGGCCAGCGGGGCCGTACTGGAGAACGCTCGAACGGAACTGGTTGAACCGGTGCTCCCCGAGAGAGGCTACGATGAGTACCGCAAAGACATCCGGCGCGGGATGACAGAGCTGAACTCCCGCGGCGTGACAGCAGTCCTGGAACCAGGGGTCGAACCGGACGTGATGCGGGCTTACCAGTCGGTCGCGATGGCCGACGAGGCGACGATTCGCGTCGACGCGCTCGTGCGCGTGCACGAGGCCGACGACGTGACCGCCCACGCTCGCCCGTTCGCACGCGATTTCGGGACGGGGTTCCTGAAAGTCGGCGGCGTGAAGTACATGCTCGACGGCGGCGTCGAGGGGGCCCGGCTCTCGGAGCCCTACGAGGTCGCGGAGGGGGTGCAGGAGCAGGAGAAGTTCTACGGACACTACCTCTGGCCGCCCGGCGGCGAGGCGGAGCTGGTCGAGATGTTCCACAGAGCCGCCGAGTACGGCCATCAGGTCCAGACCCACGTCGTCGGCGACGAGGCCATCGAGACGCTGCTCGACGCCTACGAAGCCGTCGACGAGGAGATCGACATCACCGACCTGCGCTGGACGGCGATGCATCTGTTCCTGCCGACCGACGAGCAGCTCGAACGGATGGCCGACCTCGGCGTGCTCGCGACGCTGCAGAACCATCCGACGTATCTCGGGCGAAACATGGAGAAGCTCTGGGGCCAGGAGCGCGCCGAGCGGGCCATCCCGCTCCGAACCGTCGTCGACTCACCCGTTCCCGCCGGTGGCGGTACCGACGCACCGGTGGTGCCGTGGTACCCGTTCGACTCGCTCTGGTGGATGACCAGTCGAGAGACCGTCACCGCTGGCGAACTCGGCCCGGAAGAGGCGCTCTCCCGGCAAGAGGCTCTCCGGCTCTGGACCGGCGCCAGCGCCTACACGATGGCCTGGGAGGACGAACTCGGCTCAATCGAACCCGGCAAGCGCGCGGATATCGCGGTGCTGGATACGCCGTTCATGGACTGCTCGCCCGAGGAACTCCGAGAGACGACCGTCGAGCTGACCGTAATCGACGGCGAAATCGTCCACGAGAACTAACGGGGGCTGGCCCACAGAACGCTGTTTCCGGCCTCCAGCGCCGTTAGCACCGCCGTAAGCAGTTTGCCGACGGCGTTGGCGACGACGACGCGTACGCGGTGGTCGACGAGATAGTCATCAGCGTGGTGGGTTGTCAGCCAGCAGTCCTGGTGGTTGTCCGTCACTGCCCCGCGGCTCACGAACAGCTCCTCGCTCCCGACCGGAGATGCCAGCCGCCATCACTTCGTCGCTGGAAGCGATGACCTGGGGCTGTTCGTCGTTCTCCCGTTGCTGGTGACGTTCGCGCTCGTACTCCGGGGCGGCCCCGCATCCGCGTCGCTCGTGCCGGGGTGTTCGCTGGTGGCGGCACGACCGTCCGCTCCGGTGCCATTCGTTCACTGCGAGCTGTGACGTGTCCCTCACCAGTACCGCGCCGGAGACGGGGCTCGACCTGGTCACCGCTCTGTTCGCACGCGGCGGCCTCGCCGGCTCCGCATGGACAGTCTCGGTCGTCATCCTCGCGCACTCTCGCTGGGCTACTTAGCCGACTCGGCACGCTGACGACCCAGGCTGAACAGCTCGCCCGTTCGCGCTGACGAGTGAGCTACTCACCCTCGAACTCGGGCTCGCGGCGCTCCTGGAACGCGGCGACGCCCTCGGCATGGTCGGCCGAGTCGAACACCGTTCCCTGCGCGACCGCCTCGTGCTCGATCGCCTCCGATAAAGATGCGGTCCGCCCGTGGCGGAGCAGCCGCTTGGAGGTGCGGAGCGCGACGGTGGGCCCCGAGGCGATCTGTTCGATAAAGGACTCGGCCTCGGTCTCGAACGTGTCGTCGGAGTACAGGTGGTTGGCGAGGCCGAGTTCGACTGCCCGGTCCGCCGAGAGCAGCTTCCCGGTGAACACGAGCTCCTTGGCCACGTTGTCGCCGACGACCCTGGGGAGCAGGTAGGAAGTGCCAGAGTCCACGGCGAGGCCGACCTGCCGGAACCCGAATCCGAGTTTCGCCTCCTCGTTCAGTAGCTGGATGTCACAGGCGATGGCGAGGTTCGCACCGGCGCCGAACGCCGGGCCGTCGACTTTCGCAATCGTCGGAAGCGGGCACTCGACGAGCCGCTGGATCGAGCGACCGATCTGCTGAATGACTCGCTCGACAGCCTCCGACGCCGGCGCGTCGCGCTCGTGACGCTCGACCATGGCGTCGATATCCCCGCCCGCCGAGAACGCCGGGCCCTCGGCCTCGATGACGAGACATCGCGCGTCGCTCGTCTCGACCTCCCGGAGGGCGTCGATGATGCCTGTCGTGACGGGGTCAGAGAGCGCGTTCCGACGCTCTGGCCTGTTGAGTCTGATGCGGGCGATACCGCCAGCACGTTCGAGCAGCACCGCACCGTCCTCGTACTCGGTGACCATAGGTGGTCGCTCATCCCCGATGCGACTAAAGCTATCGTCGTCCGAGCCCGACCCCGCGGTGGGAGGATTCATACCGGATGGGGCGGCCAGCCCCGTCGTGCACTGAGAGCTGCCACGGAGCGGACGAGGCCGGTGTGTGACGCACCGCTCCGTGATCGCGAGTGTGTCACCTGTTCGCCACGATCTCGTCGCGTGGAGCCGCGTCGAGCCACAGGACCCCGGCTCGGTCTCAGCCCCGGAGCGACACGTCGAACGCCCCCCCCCCAGACGTTCCCCGGCCCATCGGGGACCGCGATCCGACCACCCTCGACCGACACCGGGTTCGGCTCGAAATCCTCGCGAAGAAGCTCCCCCGTCGCGAGCCCACAGGCCGAACCTCCAGGATCGCTGCGGCAACGTGAACCGCGGCTGACCGAGCGACGGCCCCATCGATGGTCGTCATCACAACCGGGTCGACTCCGTGGTCCAGTCGCGTCCGGGCGGCAACGATGGTCAGGCCCGGACCGCCGAGGGCCATCGACTTCAGGACCGCGGCATCGACTGCGTCGCGGAGAGCTCCTACTCGGTCGAGATCCTCGGCAAGTGAGCGCGAGCCGACTTCGAGCTTCAGACAGTCGAGCCCCTCCGCGCCCGCCTCCCGAGCGGCGGCGACCGTGTCGTCGAGGCTTCCATCCCCCAACTGTGGCGTTGGCCTGGACCGGGTCCGCTGGCGCAGGGAACCCACCCTGGGCAGCGAGACACGGTGCGAGTGAACATCCGGCTGTTCTGGCTCCGGCGTCGAGCTGTGCAAGCCGGTACGCATGGCGGGCCGACGGTGTGTCCACGGTGGCAGTCTCCACATCGGAACAATCCTGCCACGAGGCCAGCGGGTTCTCGAGCGCAGTCCGGCACTTTTCAGGAATCTCGGTCCACCCAGGAAGTGGTGTGGCTTCGCCGACGCTACGAGCCCCCGAATCGGCGCCGTCGATGCCGACGAGATACCCCTCCCGGCTGGTAATCTCCCCCGCCCCAGTTGCCAGTGGCTCTGTGAGGTCGAGCGAGAACGGCCTGAGCGTCGATGGTAGAGTCACCCGAGCGCCAGCCCGGCGGTGAACAGCGCCGAGTACAGCGCGAGGAGCTTGCCGGTCCGCTCCAGCGCGGGGTTGAGTGCATCGCCGCCGGTCTCCGTGAGCACGGTCTGGCTCACCCTGGCCGCGAGCGGGAGCGAAAGCAACGGCAGCAATACGACCAGGTCGAAGCCGCGCCACAGTAACAGCGCCGGAACGACGTACGCGAGGGCGAGCAGTGCGAGATACTCGATCCGGGAAGCAGTGTAGCCAAAGCGCACTGCGAGGGTCCGCTTGCCGGTTCGACGGTCCTCCTCGCGGTCACGGACGTTGTTCACGACGAGGATGGCGGTCGAGAGACCCGCGACCGGGAGGCTTGCCAGCAGTGCGGCCATCGGCACCGTTCCGGACGGAACGCCGAGTGGGAACCCCGAGGCGAGCGTCGCGGCCGCCTGGACGTAGAACGTTCCCGTTACCGCAATGACGCCGAAGAAGACGAAGACGAACAGGTCGCCGAGGCCGTGGTAGCCGAGCGGATACGGCCCGCCGGTGTAGGCGATGCCGGAGGCGACCGAGAGCAGCCCGATAACCAGGATTGGGACGCCCCCGACGGCGACGAGAGACGTTCCGATGAGGATCGCGGCGGCGAAGGTGAGCCACATCGCTCGCTTGACTGATGCGGGCTCGACGAGCCCGCCAGCAGTAACACGGGTAAACCCCTCGCGATCCGGCGTATCCGCGCCCTGAACCGCGTCGTAATAATCGTTGGCGAAGTTGGTGCCGATCTGGATGAGCACCGCACCAAGCAGTGCGGCGAGCGCCGGGAGCGGCGTGAACATCCCCTCGTGCACCGCCAGTCCAGTCCCGACTGCGACGGGTGCGACAGCGGCCGGCAGCGTCTGGGGTCTGGCGGCCATCAGCCACACTTTCACTCGGGAGGGCGCTGCGCTCGTACTCATTTATCGAGCGTTTGCGGGGGGTACCCAAAGCGACTGTGGTCCCGGCTGCCAGATTCGAGGCGGAACTCCGACTGGCGCGGTGGCCACGGCGGAGTCGGACGGCTCGCTGCCCCATACTGCCGGACAGAACGATGCAACCATCGCTCACCGTGAATCGGCCGTCACCTCGTGTGATGGTTAGCGACTGGTGAGCGAGTCTGTACTGACTTCTGTCCGGCAGTATCAGTAATGCCAGGGATACTCCGAGAAATCCGGCTCCCGGCCTTGGAGAAACGCATCCCGCCCCTCGCTGGCCTCGTCGGTCATGTAAGCCAGCCGCGTGGCCTCACCGGCGAACACCTGCTGACCCACCATCCCGTCGTCGGCCATGTTGAACGCGTACTTCAGCATCCGCATCGCCGTTGGACTCTTCGCCGTCATCGTCTCGGCCCACTCGATTGCTGTTTCCTCCAACTGGTCGTGGGGCACCGCCTCGTTGACCATCCCCATGTCGACGGCCTCCTCCGCCGAATAGGTTTTCCCGAGAAAGAACACCTCACGGGCTAGCTTCTGCCCGATCTGCTGGGCGAGATACGCCGAGCCGAAGCCGCCGTCGAAGGAGGCCACGTCCGGATCCGTCTGGAGGAACTTCGCGTGCTCCTCACTGGCCAGCGTGAGGTCACAGACCACGTGGAGCGAGTGGCCGCCGCCGACGGCCCAGCCGGGCACGACGCTTACGACCGGTTTCGGCATGAAGCGAATGAGCCGCTGGACCTCCAGGATATGGAGCCGGCCCGCCTTCGCCTGCTGGACGCTCACCGCCTCGTCCTCGGCAGCCTCGTCGTCGCCGTGGTACTCGTAGCCCGAGCCGCCGCGGACTGACTGATCTCCACCGGAACAGAACGCCCAGCCGCCGTCTTTCGGCGAGGGCCCGTTCCCCGTCAGCAGCACGCAGCCGATATCGGCCTGCTTGCGCGCGTGGTCGAGCGCGGCGTGGAGTTCGTCGACGGTGCCGGGCCGGAACGCGTTGCGAACCGCCGGTCTGTCGAACGCGATGCGGACAGCGGGGAAATCCACCCCGCGGTGGTAGGTGATGTCGTCGAACTCGTCGGCGCCATCGACGCGCTCCCAGCGTTCGGGGTCGAACAGCTCAGAGACCATGTCGGAACCGCGGCGGGACTGCGCAAAAACCCCGCGGTCGGCAGGGCGAGTCGACCTCGAGCTACGCTGACAGCGCCTCGATAACCTGCTCTTCCAACTCGTCTCGGATCGCGTGAGAATCGGCGGCGTCGATGACCACCTCGACGATATGGCTGCCGTCGCTGTGGACCGCCTCGCTGTAGGCCTCGGTGAACGCGTCGCGGCTCTCGACGCGCGCGTACTCGAGACCGTAGAGCTCGCTGCTCGGCTCGAAATCCAGTCCGTGGGGCGTCTTGAACTGCGCCGTGAATGGCGGGTCGAACGACTCGATTGGGAGCATATGGAAGATGCCGCCACCGTCGTTGTTTATGATGACGATGGTGGCGTCGACGTCACACCGAGTGACCGCCAGCAGCCCGTTCATATCGTGGTAGTACGCCAGATCGCCGATGACGAGCGTCAGGTCGTCGGTCGTCGCCGACCCCGCACCCAGCGCCGTCGACGTGATGCCGTCGATGCCAGACACGCCGCGGTTGCCGAGTGCGGTAACCGCGTCGGGGGACGGGCTGGCGAACCGGTCGAGGTCCCGGACCGGCATCGAGTTCGAGACGAACAGCGTGGTCGGCTCAGGCGCACGCTCGACCGTCTCGGCCAGAATCCCGCCCTCGAACAGCTCCGCCTGCTCGTCGACGGCGTCCCAGTGGGTCTGTTCGGCCTCGGCCCAGTACTGGCGCCAGTCGGCTGAATCCGGACCGGTGATCACCCGCGAAAGCGCCGCCGCCAACCGGGATGGGTCGGCAGTGACGAGGTCGGTGGCGGTGAACTCCGCCTCGCGCCACCCGCCGGCGGGGTCGACGACTATCTGCCGGGCACCACTCCGGGCCAGGTATTTTCGGAGCGGCTTCGAGGTGGGTGAGGCGCCCATGCGGAGCACCGTTTCCGGCTCGGGCCAGTTCGCAGTCACCGCCTCGGCAAGATACCCGTCGTAGCCCCCAAGCACCGGCGCAACGCGGGTGTGTCCGCCGAACCGAAGCCCGGAGAGCGCGTCGGCCAGGATGGGGAAGCCGGTGGCGTGGGAGAGCGCGACGATGGATTCGGGGTCGATTTCGGTCGGGTCGGCTGGACCGGCGACGATGAGCCCGCGCTCGACGGCGAGTTCGTCGGCGATTGCGCGGATATCCTCGTCGGCGAGCTCCATCTCCCCCGCGCGGCGCTCGACGAACGCTGGTTTCGCACGGCTGCCGCCCCTCGCAGTCGTCGCGCTCCCTGCTGTCCGGCCCTCGGCGGCGAGTGCCTCCAGCTGCTCGGGCACGTCACCGGGAACCTCGACGGGCTCCAGCGGCTTGCGGAACGGGCAGTTGAGGTGGACCGGCCCTGCGTTGGTCCCTTCGGCTTCAGCGAGCGCCCGCGCGACGGTGGTCCGCAGCGAGCGCAGTTTCCGCGGCTCAGCCTCCGGCTCGGGGAGGTCCGTGTACCACCGGACGGCATCGCCGTAGAGCTTCTCCTGGTCTGCGGTCTGGTTCGCACCGGAGTCACGGAGTTCGGGCGGCCGGTCGGCCGTCAGCGCGAGCAGTGGCACGCGAGACTGATCAGCCTCCAGGACGGCTGGGTGGTAGTTCGCGGCGGCGGTGCCGGAGGTACACACGAGCGGCGTCACCTCGCCGGTGCGGCGCGCGCGGCCGAGCGCGAAGTAGGCTGCAGAGCGTTCGTCGAGGTGTGAGAACACCTGGATGTCCTCGTGCTCGGCGAACGCGACAGTCAGCGGCGTCGAGCGCGACCCCGGCGAGACGCAGGCTGCGGTGACTCCGCCCCGTGCGAGCTCGTCGACGAGCGCGCGGGCCCAGAGCATGTTGCGGTTCGGCGCGTCCATTTGTGACATCTCCGTCGCGGGGGCTGTTGGTTCCTGCGTTCCCGGTCGACCCGCGCTGCCGGCAAGGCCGTATGCCACGTGATGCTTTACCAGTTCGGCGCACAACTCCCACCTATGGACGCACGAGACCAGTACATCGACGACCAGTTCCAGACGTTTCTGTCCGAGCTCCAAGCGTTGGTCGACCAGCCCTCGGTCAGCGCGACGGGCGAAGGCATCGAGGAGTGCGCCCGCCAGGAGGCGGCGCTCTGTCTGGAGTACGGCTTCGACACGGCGGAGATCGTCGAGACGGCCGGCCACCCGTCGGTCCTCGCCCACGCCTACGTCGACAACGACCCCGAGAACGACGCGCCGACGGTGCTCGTCTACGGCCACTACGACGTGCAGCCGGTCGACCCGGACGAGTGGGAGACCCCGCCGTTCGAGTCCCAGGTCCGAGAAGAGAACGGCGAGCAGTTGCTCTATGGCCGGGGCACTGTGGACAACAAAGGCCAGCATTTCACCTATCTCTGTGCGGTGAAGGCGCTCCGGGAGACGACCGGCCTCCCGGTCAACGTCACGCTGCTGCTCGACGGCGAGGAGGAGAGCGGGAGTCCGAACCTGCTCGACGCCGTCGAGGCCCGCGAACACGAACTCGACGCCGACGTGTCGATCAACTCCGACGGTCCGGTCGACGAGTCCGGGCGCCCGACTGTCGTGTTCGGCAACCGTGGCATCCTCGTCGTTGAACTCGACGTCGAAGGGGCGAACGGTGACCTCCACTCGGGCCACTACGGCGGCGCCGTTCCGAACGCCGCGTGGGAGCTCAACAACCTGCTCGGGACGATGCGCGCCCAATCTGGGAAGATCACCATCGACGGCTTCTACGACGACGTCCGGCCACTCTCCGACGCGGATCGGGAGCTCCTCGACGAGTTCGAGCCCGACCCGGAGAAACTCCAGGAGAAGCTGGATATCGGGGGCTTCGATCAGGGGCCAGGCGGGACGTTCCTCGAGAAGACGCTCTCCTACCCGACGCTGAACATCAACGGCTTCGCCAGCGGCCACGGCGAGGAGGGGTTCAAAACAATCGTCCCGGCGGCGGCGTCGACGACTATCGATATGCGCCTGGTCGTCGACCAGGACCCCGACGATATCTACGACCTGTTCGTAGACCACGTCGAGCAGCACGCTTCCGAGAAGGTGGAGACGACCGTGACCCGGCACGCCAGCATGGAGCCGACGCGGACCCCCGTCGATACGCCGTACCGGGAACCCGTCGTCGACGCCGTCACGGATGGCTGGGGCGAGGAACCGGTCGTAAAACCGTCTTCGGGTGGGTCGGCGCCGTATTCGCTATTCTCGAACTATCTCGGTCTGCCCCACATCAGCGTCCCGTACGGCCAGGGCGACAACAACCAGCACTCGCCCGACGAGCGCTACGCCGTCGACCACTTCGAGAAAGGGATTCGGACGAGCGTCCGGCTGCTCTCGGCGGTCGCTGACGCACAGCAAGAGTAGTTAGAACCACTCTCGAGCCTTCAAACGAGTGGTCAGCTGGATCGTTTTCCGCAGCCCGCGACGGATCAACCCGCCGGAGTTTGGAACGCCCTCGCCGTCCTCGTAGTCGAGTCCACGGACGACGGTGACTGGGATGCGCTCGTCGGCCTGTCCGAACAACAGGGCAGAGCCGGCAGTGAGCTCGTCCGCCAGAAGGTCCAGCCCGCCGATTTTGGGTTCGTCGTAGAGATCTGTTCGACCGAAGTTACTGTCGACCGCCTCGATCCCGGAACAGCCCACAGCGAGATCCATGGTTCCGGCGCCCATGATCTCTGAAACGTGAGTCCCTGCATACGGCCGAATCTATGTGGACGGCGCAGATCAAACCCGTTGTCAAAACACGTTTGGGAACCAGCCCCTTCGCTGCTCTCTCTAGCAGATATCCGAAGGTCTCAGTGAAGAGACCGCGTCAGAACTATCCGACGAGGCCACAGGTCGGCTACGACGGCTTCTCAGTCCTCCAGCCCCAACTCGGCCAGAATCGGCTCGTACTTCAGCGAGATCTCCTCCCACTCCGCCTCGGGGTCGCTGTCGGCGACGATACCGTTCCCGGCGAACAGCGTCGCCCGCCGCCCGCCGGCAACCGCCGACCGGATGCCGACGGCGAACTCCCCGTCGCCGGCGGCGTCGAACCAGCCGACCGGCGAGGCGTACCAGCCACGTTCGAACGTCTCCGTCTCGCGAATCGTCTGCTCGGCGGCGGCCGGCGGAAGCCCGCCGACCGCGGGGGTCGGGTGGAGTGCCTCGACCAGGGCCAATACGTGTGAGTCCGCGTCGAGGGTGAGCGAGATGGGGTTTTTGAGGTGCTGGATGTTCGCCAGCTTCAGCACGCCCTGCTCCCCGACGGTGACGTCGCCCAGCGGTGAAAGGTGGTCCTCTATCGCTTCGGTCACCAGCCCTTGCTCGTGCTGGAGTTTCTCGCTCTCGAGCAACGACGCCGCCAGTTCAGCGTCGGCCTCGGGCGTGTCCCCCCGCGCCACAGAGCCGGCGAGCGCCTCCGTCCACGCGTCGCGACCCTCGAGCCGGACGAGGCGCTCGGGCGGGACGCCGAAGAAGCCGGCCCGGTCCGTCGGCTGGACGAGAAAGCGGAAGCAGCCGGGGTAGGAACGACGGAGCCGTTCGAGCGCATCTGGCACCCTCACTTCGGTTTCGAGCGTCACCGCGAGTGCGACGGCGAGGACGACCTTCCGGAGCTCACCGTCCTCGATACGGGACAGTGCCGCCTCGACCTGGTCAGTCCACTCTGGTTCCGTGGTGGTGCGGCGGCTGGCCACGACGCCAGGGGGCTCGCCGACGGGGCGCATCGCCGGGAGCTCCTGTATGTCGGCGACTGTGGCCTCGAAATCGGTCTCGAGAGCGGTCTCGTCGCCGTCGCCGCGGCTGACGGTGAGATACGTCGCGTCGTCCGCCCGGACGAGCTGCACCCGCGGGAGCACGAACTCGGCGGCACGAAACCCTTCCCACGGTGGCGAGGGCTCGTGGTCGTCGTGGAACGCGCCCCCGCCAAAGAAACGCGGGCGGGCCGGTCCCTCGGGTATCGAGGACTCGTCGAAGCTCGTGACCGCGGCGTCACGAACCGCCGCGAATCGGTCCTCGCCGTGCCCCGTCAGGCGCGCGGCCTCGCCCGCGCCGACCACTTCCAGGCCGTCCGGGGCGGCCCAGTGGGTGCGCGGGGCGCCGTGGCTGGCGAGAAACGCGCGGAAGGAGACGTCTGTTACCTCCCTCGTTCGGGCGACGAGCATCGTCTCGTCCGGCACGGTGCCGGTCTGCCGCGGTGACTCCATTCAGTTGAGTGTGAACCGGGTCGGTTCTAACTGTACCGTTCCTCATTCCACGGGTTCGCGCTATCGGAGTACCCACGGAGCTCCCAGTACCCCCGTTCGGGTTCAGTGAGGAACTCGACGCCGTTGACCCATTTCGCGCCCTTGTAAGCGTACTTGTGTGGCGTGACGACCCGGAGCGGGCCACCGTGTTCGACCGGGAGCGGTTCGCCGTCGTAGCCCCAGGCAAAGATGACCTCCTCGCGGTTGCACTCCTCGAAGGTGAGGTCAGTCGTGTAGCCATCGTGTGCAGCGAACATGACGTGTTCGGCGTCGTCCCGGACGCCGACGGCCTCGGCCAGCGTCGCGAAGGTGATCCCGGTGAACGCGCAGTCGAACTTCGACCAGCCGGTCACGCAGTGGAAATCCTGGAGCTGCGTCTCGGGGCCGAGCTCGCGGAGCTCCTCGAGAGTGAACGCCTGTTCGTCGACGACGGCACCGCTGACCGAGAGCGTCCAGTCATCGTCGACCGACGGGGTATCGCCTTTGGTCAAGACGGGGAACCTATCGGTCTTTCGCTGGCCCGGCGGGAGCCGGTCGCCGCCGAACTCCTCGTGGAGCGCCGTCACGTCCTTTGGCATGTGAGAAACAACGAGCGTCGCGCACCTATGGCTATCGACTCCGGAGCGGCCACGGCCCGCAGAGCCAGTGAGTATCCGGAGCAGTCACGCCTCCCGGAGGTGGTGGCTGTACCCGGAAGCTATCACCCCTCGCCTCAACAGGGCGAACCATGACGACACACGAGAACCGCCTCGCCGACGCAGTGGCGGAGCTACAGCGCGGGCAGCGAACCCCAACTGAGTACGCCGAGTCCGCTCTCGGTAGGCTCGCGGCCGTCGAGGCCGACGTGCGCGCGTTCCTCCCTGAGCCGGACCGACAGGACCGACTCGCGATGGAGGCGGCCGAACTCGAGGCCGAGTACGGCGAGGCCAAGCCGCCGCTCTACGGCGTTCCGGTCGGCGTCAAGGACATCTTCCACATCGACGGGTTCCCGACGCATGCCGGGTCGAACCTCCCGCCGGAAGCACTGGCCGGTGCCCAGGCCGAGACAGTGAGCGCGCTACTCGAGGCTGGCGCGATCGTGTTCGGGAAAACCGTCACGACCGAGTTCGCGTATTTCGAGCCAGGCCCGACTCGGAACCCCCACGACCTCGACCGGACACCGGGTGGCTCCTCCTCGGGGAGCGCCGCCGCCGTCGCAGCAGGGGTGGTGCCGCTCGCGCTCGGCAGCCAGACCGTCGGTTCAGTCATCCGCCCGGCGTCGTTCTGCGGCGTCGTCGGCGTGAAACCGAGTTACGGCCGGCTCCCCCTCGACGGCGTCCTGCCGCTCTCGCCATCAGCCGACCACGTCGGCTTCTTCACGCAGGACGCCGCGGGCGCGCGCATCGCCGCCGAGGTACTCGCCCCGGAGTGGGAGGGACCCGATAGCGGGGCTGCGGAGAAACCGGTTATCGGTGTTCCCCACGAGAACTATCTCTCGCAGGCCGAGGACGCGATGATCGCGCAGTTCGACCGGGAACTCGACGCGCTCAGGGATGCGGGCTACGAGATTCGCCAGACCGACGCGCTCGGGGATATCGATCCGGTGAACGAGCGCCATCGGGATATGGTCGCTGCCGAGGCGGCGCTGGAACACGCCGCACTCTACGAGGAGTATGGCGACCAGTACGCGACGGGAACCGTCGAACTCCTCGAGAAGGGCCACGAGGTCGACGTTGACCGGCTGGTCGACGCCCGCAACGGCCGGCGGACGCTTCGTGCCGAACTGGCCCGACGCATGGACGAAACAGGGGTGGACCTCTGGGCCTCGCCGGCCGCACCGGGGCCCGCGCCGGAAGGCATCGGAAATACCGGCGACCCCGTGATGAACCTCCCCTGGACCCACGCGGGACTGCCGACAGTCGGGCTTCCGGCCGGCGAACTCGGCGGCCTCCCGGTCGGGATCCAGTTCACCGGCCGGTTCGGCGCCGACGAACAGCTTCTGGCCTGGACCGAGTCGCTCGAGGCTGCGCTGTGAGCCGGGGAGGATAGCCAAGCTGCCGGTGATCTACGGCCGCCCCATTCCGGGCAATGGGTTTAAATATCCCCTGCGCCAACCGCAGGTAAACAGATGCCGAAGGTCGATCTCACTGTCCCCGAACACCTGGAAATGCAGATCGCACAGCTCGTCGAACAGGGCGAGTTCGTCGACCGCAACGAAGCCGTCGAGGAGCTGCTCTCGACGGGGCTGAAGGCGTACAAAACGAGCGGTCCGATGGACGACGAAGAGCCCGAGTTCGAGGACGAAGGGATGATGGGCCACGAAGACGAGTACGTCTTCTAACTCACACTCCGCTCGCCCTCCACCCGTCTCGCTCTCGTCCGTAGCCGTGGCTCTCTCGAGCCAGTGACGCGGGGGTCGCGGGACGCCACAGCGGACGAGAGCTGTGCCAGCCGCCCGCAATAACCCTTAAACCTCCGCAACATCCAGTTTACGGTATGCATAAGGACGAACTGCTCGAACTCCACGAACAGATGGTCGTCATCATGGAGAACTTCCGAGAGCGCGAGAACGTCGAGGAGGGAACGTTCGAGCCCTACGAGGAGCTCGACGTCGACCCGTCCCACGTCCACAAATCCAAGAGCGAGCACAAACACGCGGTGTTCGTGCTCGGTAACGCACTGGCAACGGCGATGAGCGACGACGAGTTCTCCTCGGCCGGTCGCATCGGGAAGCGAATGCAGGAGCTCGCAGAGGACGCGGAGAGCCGTCTCTGATGGAGCCCGGCGAGGCCCAGAGCGCCTCGGAAGAACCGAGCGGTGTCGAGCTGTGAGGGAGGACCGAGCGCGACTGGAGCACTGTCGCAGGGTCGCGGAGCTGATGGATTCGGCGATCCGACTCCCGATTATCGGTGGCATCGGGCTCGATGGTCTCGTCGGCCTGCTCCCTATCGCCGGTGACTGGATAACCGGCATCGTCGGTCTCTACATCGTCTATCAGGGGTATCAGCTCGGACTGCCGACGCTCACGCTTCTCTGGATGATGCTGGTGGTCGCGCTCGACGTCGCTGCCGGAAGCGTCCCGCTCGTCGGCGACGCACTCGACATCGCCTGGAAATCGAATCAGCGCAACCTCGCCCGCATCGAGCGACACGTCGACGCGGCGTAACGCCGCGACTCCGCGACCGTCTCCGTTTCGTTCAGCCGCCAGTGACGAGGCTCAGTCGACGGCGACCGGCGCCTGGTGGTCGCTCTTGCTGAGGAGTTCGGGGTAGTCGGCGACGCCAGCGTAGCCGACGAGTCCTTCGCCGAGCTCGGCGAGCCGGCTCGCGATATCCTCGGAGACGATTTCG
This sequence comes from Halolamina sp., assembly GCF_036626355.1. GTDB lineage: Archaea > Halobacteriota > Halobacteria > Halobacteriales > Haloferacaceae > Halolamina. The sequence goes on from NZ_JAZKRY010000031.1 coordinate 23,236, forward strand.
CCGTCGGCGACGTGCTCGCCGCCGTTCGGGATGCTCACCTGGTCGGGATACACCCAGGCGTCGAGCGCGCGGGAGACCTCCCGGAGGTGTGCCAGCGCCGGTCGGGGGAACCCGCCGCCGGCGACGGCGATGAGCCCAACTGTCGTTCCCCCGAACTCGTCGCGGCCGCAGTAGTCGAGCGCGTTCTTCAGCGGCGTCGCGTAGGAGCCGTGGTACACCGGCGTGGCGAGGAACACCGCATCCGCCTCGGCCACTGCGCACTTGAGCGCGGGAGCGTCACCCGCGTCGCGCGCGTCAGCGTCGATCACTGGCAGGTCGTAGCTGCGAAGGTCGATGAGGGTCGTGCTCGCACCGGCGTCGCTGGCGCTGTCGAGCGCGCTCCGGAGCGCGACGCGGGTCCGGCTCTCGTCACGAAGGCTGCCCGACAGTCCGACAATCGTCGGCGGTTCTGTCATATCTCATTCTTCGTGGTGGAAGATGAAATAGGCTCGCTGGAGCCAGTTTTGGTAAGAACGTAGAGAGGTTTCGAGGGCTGGCTCAGACGCGGTTCCGCTCCACGACGGTGACGCTGTCATCGATAACCAGTTCGAGCGTCTCGTCCCCGAACGCGACGTGAAGGACGACCTCCCAGGGGTCACGCTCGGTCACCGTCACGAAGCGGTCGGTCGCCGCGAACTCGATCTCCCAGACCGGGCTGGTGCTGTAGTCCACCCCGTGCTCGTGACAGAAGGCGATCAGCCCGGGATCGTCGCGGAACGCTTCACCCACTGAGAGCAGTTCCTGGTTGCCACACTGATCACAGAGATAGTGGATGTACGCCGTCCGCCGGGCTTCGTCGAACGGCGCGTCCTCGGGCGCGACGAACGCCGCGTCGACGCCGGAGGCACACGTCGGACAGACGCCCTTGGTGAACGCGAGGCGCTTGTGCTGATTGTACCGGTCGACCTGCGAGAGCAGGGACTCGCCGTCGTCGACGGCGGCGGCCGGCAGCCGCGTCGTCGTATCGTAGAGATAGCCACAGCCCGGGCATTCGACTCTGAACTCACCATCCGCGTACGCGGCCGTCACCCCGCTGTTGCAGTAGTAACAGTCGAACTGTGCATCGATATTCTCGAAGGAGTCGCGGTAGTCGAGCGTGCCCGCGTGCAGCGTCCGGTAGAGCGTCCACCCTTCGGGGCGGAGCCGATACCCCTCGTCGGCCTCCTCGATGAAGTGGCCGACCAACTGCTGGAGATGGTAGTTGAACTTCGCGCTGTCGATTCTGAACGGCAGCGCCGACCGGATCTCGGCGAACGGGATCGCCGGCGGCCGCTCGTTCTCGCCGCGGGCGTCGCCGAGGGCACGGATGATCTCGACGCGGGTTTCGTCACTTATCAAGGAGAACGTCTCCTCGGGCGACTCATCGGTCGCTCTCCGTGAGGGGTCGGCGTTCCTGTCGTTCATCTTCTCTGTCGGTTACGGGTAGGGCGAAATAGCTTCTTCGGCGTGCCCAGGTTTGGCGAGGTTCACGGAGATTACGCAGTTCCCTGTGTATTCGTTCGAACCGAGCGTCCCACTACCACGTGAGTATGTAGAAGGCGATCAGCCCCAGCGACGAGATGAGACCTGCGACGGCAGTGATCGACAGTTGGCCGACGTTAAGCGGCGCCCGGAAGCCTCGCTCCTGTTCTGGCCGGGAATAGCGGAGTTTCAACAACGCGGCGTTCACCAGAACGAAGACGACTAACAGCATGAGGTTGGCCAATCCTGCCACGAACCCGATATCGCCCAGGAAAACGAAAGGAATCGTGACGATTCCGACCAGCATCACCGCATAGTGGGGAGTTTGACGGGACGAGTGAACGCGAGAGAAGATCTCCGGAAACACGTGATACTCCGATTTCGAGACGCCGTAGAGCAGACGCGAGGTCGAAATCTGGAGGATGAGGACAGTGTTCGTTGTCGAGAAGAGGGCAATCGCGCCCAGCAGGGTCGATCCACGTGTTCCCCAGCCGACCCGGGCTACCGCTGCCAGGGGCGACGCTGATTGTCCCAGAACGCGCCAGTCAACCAGCGAAACGGCCGATAATCCAACGAGTAGGTAAATCAGCGTCGTGAAACCGAGAGAGAGGACGATTGCACGTGGGATCGTCACAGTCGCATCTTCGGTCTCTTCGGAGAGGTTGACGATTGACCCGAAGCCCAGATAGGCAAAGAAGATCAGAAACGACGCGTGAAGGACGCCGACGACGCCGTTCGGGGTGTGGAGGACCTCGGCGCTCCCCCAGGACCCGCTCCCGATCCAGATGATTATCACCAGTCCAGCGACCTCGATTCCGGTAAAGAGGATGTTTATTTTCGTGGACAGGTCGATCCCCCAGAAGTTGATGCCTGTCATGATGACGACGATCAGAATGGCGGTCCATATCTGTGAAACGTCAATGAAGGCCGATAGATAGCCCGAGAAAGCGAGTGCCACCGCCGCAGAGGAGATGACTCCCATGAGCAACCGGCCGAGTGCTGTCACGTCGGAGACAATCTCCCGGTCGAACGCGTTCCGAACGTAGATGTAATCACCTTCGGCTTTTGGAAAGAGCGAGGCGAGTTCGGCATAGCTCAACCCGGTTACTGACGCGATCAGAGCGGCCAGGAGGAACGAGATCACGATCGAGCCGCCGGTCACGCCGGTCGCCTCGCCGAGAATCGCGTAAATCCCTGCTCCGAGAATCAGGCCAGTCCCGTAGACGACGGCTTCGAGGAGCCCGAGTTCGCGACGCAGTTCCGACATCTGTGTAGGGGTCTCGTAGTCGAGATAAAAATACACGGTTAGGATTGCTGATGTGTGTCGGAGTCGATCACGGTGCCGGGAGCGAAGGGCGCTAGCTCCGAAGCGGGGTGACACGCGACTATCGAGGATCTGCCGCTGCAATCAGGGGAGAGCAACAGGTGACAGATCGGCATGGTGATCTTCTCGTCGAGTTCCCCGGACCACGGTTTGTCGACAGACAGAGATCAGTGGTGAAAACAGGATGCCCTCGGCGACAATGACGCCGACACAGTCACACGACGTCTCTCATCGATATCGGACCGGTCTGCCCACACGCGGTGTAGACGGCTTCTGAGATGGAGCGCATGGCGACAGACAGTGGCTGGACGACCCCCGCTCTGCCACGTCTCTCGATTCCGAACGTGACACGGCTCCTGCCATCCAGCCCCGAACACTAAGTCCCCGCCGTCGTAGCGTGGGTATGGAGACGACGCTCATTGCCGAGAAAGTCGAGCAAGCGAAAGACGCCGTCGGCGCGAGCGAGGCCGACGCGTGGCTGACGTTCTGTCGCGAGACGAACGAGATCGCCGAGCCCTGCCTCCCCTACATCCTGGGGTTCGACGTCGTGTGGCCCACCGCCATCGTCATCGGCCCCGCGCATTCGACGGTGATTCTCGGGACCCACGACTCCCCGAACGCTGAGGAACTCGACGTCCACGAGGTGAAGCCCTACGACGAGTCCATCCGCGAACCGCTGCAGGCGACGCTCTCAGGGCTCGACGCGGAGAAGATCGCGGTGAACTTCGACCGGGACGATAACGTCGCCGACGGTCTCACTCATGGGCTCTATCTCCGCCTCCAGGAGCTCCTGCCGGGTCGAGAACTGGTGAGCGCCGGCGACATCATCTCGGAAGTTCGGGGAATCAAATCCCCGACGGAGCAGGAGCGCATCACCGCCGCCGCCGAGACCACCGCCGACCTCCTCGACGGCCTCGCCGAGGAATGGACGCCGGAGATGACCGAGGCCGAAGCCGCCGACTGGCTCCACGAGCGCATGCGGGAGGCCGGCTACGCCAGCGCGTGGTCCTGGGACTACTGCCCGACGGTTCACGCCGGGGGCGACTCGGATCCGGGCCACACGCTGCCGGGAGAGCTGCGCGTGCCGGAGGGTGAGCTCCTCCACGTCGATTTCGGCGTTGTGAAGGACAGCTACGCCGCGGACATCCAGCGCATCTGGGTTCGCGGTGAGCCCGAGCCTGGTCTGCAGGCGGCGTTCGAAGACGTCCGCGCGGCCATCGACGCCGGCCACGAGGCACTCGAGCCGGGCGCCGTCGGCTACGAAGTCGACGCCGCTGCGCGGGAGGAACTCACCGCCCGCGGGCGGGAGACGTTCGACCACGGGTTCGGCCACCAGGTCGGCCGGACGGCCCACGATGGCGGCCTGCTGCTCGGGCCCCAGTGGGACCGCTACGGTGACTCAGTGGTCGGCGACGTACGGCCGGGCGAACTGTACACGATGGAGTTGGGGCTCGACACCAAGTGGGGCTACGTCGGCCAGGAGGAGATGGTTCGGGTGACTGAGGACGGGACGGAGTTCGTCGTCGAGCCGCAGACGGAGCTTCGGCGGCTGTCCGAGTAGCCCTCATCGGGGGCCGGTAAAGCGCCTCGGTATCAATGGAGTAGCCTCATGTCGTTGTACGCGTATCAGCCTATGTAGTCCACCAGACTACAATAGACAGCCACGACAGTACGCCCTGATACCCCGCACTCAGTGGCTCCCCATCGGAAGCGACTCACGGACGGAGGACCCCACATCCTCCCACGTGCCGTTCGGATGGGCATGTATCTACCGCAGCACGGCAGCCTACCCGAAGCGATTGACGCACGGAAACCCCCACATCCGCCGACTTTCCCCCTCGAACGGGGGATCTCTTACTCAGCAGGGCAGCCCACCGATGCCCATATTTTCGCTACTGATTCGAGACCTGCAGAGCGTCAGCGCACCTGGGCGGTCACGTCACCCCGACCGCTCACATGACGAGACGCGATGCTGTGACGGTGAGTGGGTTTGAAGTCGTGCGGCGACTCACGTCCGGCGATGACTGTTCCGTGGGCGCTGCTACAGCGCGTCGCTGTCGTCGTCACGCTGCTCGGCGGCGCCGGAACCGCACTCTATCTCGACGAGAGCGGACTGATAGAGCGCTTGCGCCACCGGTTCGTGCTCGGTGTTCCGTGGGGCACGGTGGTCTCGGTGCTGGGGGTGCTCTCGGTGTATCTGTTCGTCCAGGGTGGGCTGAACCACTGGTACCGGCCGGTGGTCATCCCGTTCCGTGCGTGGTCGTATCTCGCGCCGCTCGGGATGCTCACCGCCGGCTTCTCCCACGTCGGGCCGGGCCACCTGCTCGGGAACCTCTTCGGCACACTCACGCTGGCACCGATCGTCGAGTACGCGTTCGGCCACTACCCCCGCAAGCGCGGGTCGAACTCGTTCGGCTCGCTTCGGACCAACCCGTTCGTCCGTTCGCTGGTCATCTTCCCCACTGGGGTCGCCATCGCCGGCGTCGTCCTCACGCTGTTCACGCTGGGCCCGGTCATCGGGTTTTCAGGAGTCGTCTTCGCGTTCGCGGGGTTCGCACTGGTGCGCTACCCGTTCGGGACCGTACTGGCGCTCGCGGGGTCGGACGTGCTCGGCCTGGCTTACCGCTCGCTCGTCTCGCCGACGCAGGTGGCCTCGGGACGCTCCGTGTTCATCACGCCCTGGTGGTCGGACATCGCCATTCAGGGCCACGCGATGGGGCTGTTGGCCGGTATCCTGCTGGGAGCGCTGTTCGTCCAGCGTGCCGACGAGTCAGCGCCCCGACCGGCCAGACTCTGGGCCGGTGTCGTTATCGTGGCGACGATGCAGTCGCTCTGGGCGGTGTACTGGTACCGCGGCGGCACGGAGTTCGTGCTGTTCCGCGCCTTCGGCGCGAGCATCATCGCCATCGTGGCGGTGCTGATCACCGTCGCCGTCACCGGCTCGAACCGCCCCCTGCTGCGCTGGTTCACCAGCGTCGACGCTGACGCGAACGACTCCGCGGGGAGAACAAGCGACTGGGCTTCCATCTCGGCCCAACAGGTCGGTATCACCGCGCTGGTCATTCTCGCTTCCGTGCTCGCGGGCCCGGCGATTCCGCTGAACCTCGTCACCGCCGAGGGGGATGTTCCGGGCGATCCGGTAACTGTCGACGGCTACGAGGTGACCTACGCCGAGAGAGTTCCGAACGGGATGGTCTCTGCGGTCCCTCTCGAGGCGTTCGGCGAGTCGACACAGGTCAACACCTCCGGCGTCATCGTCCGGAACGAGGACCGCCAGATCTGGTCGACAGCCGTCTCGAAGGGCCAACTCGCCCACAGCGGGCAGTCCCGCGTCGTCGTCGGCGGCGTCGGCTGGCGGAAGACCGTCACCGCGGTCCGTCGCGGGTGGCAGGCGATTGACGGCGGCGTCGCCTACCGCGTGCGCCTCGTTGCTGACGACGCGAACCGCACCGCGTTCACCTCCGAGCCCGCGCAAGCGAACCTGCAGATCAACGGGAACAACGTCTCCGTAGCCCCGGCGAACGGGACGTTCGTTCTCATCGTCGGGACGGAGAATCGGACGAGCCGCGCGCCGGTTCCAGGCAAAAACAGTTCAGTCACGCTGGAGAACATCACGTTCACCCGTCAAAACAAACGGGTCATCGCGGGCTACGACGGGACGAACGTGACGGTCCTGAAAAAAGAGCGCTACAAGTAACGCTGCAGTCGGTTCGCCCGTGGATATCCCTGCCGAC
>NZ_JAZKRY010000032.1:0-29233 GCF_036626355.1 Halolamina sp.
CCCTCGAGCGCCACCGGCGCACCCAGCCGCCGACCGATGAAGAAGAACGCCTCGCCGTCGGCGTACTCCTCCGCAGCCACACGAACCTCGTCCTCGGCGTCGAGCGCCTGCTGAACTGCACCAGGCAGACTCCGCACGTCACCGAGCAGTTCCCGCGCCGTCGACGACGAGAGCGCTCCGCGCTGCCGGCCCACGTGCACGGCGAGCAGGCTCATCGTCGCCACCTGCGAGCAGAACGTCTTGGTCGCGGCAACACCGATCTCCGGCCCCGCGCGGATGAACACGCTGTCTTCGGCCTCCCGAGTCACGGTGCTCCCGAGCGTGTTCGTTACCGCGAGCGTCCGTGCACCCGCCCGCTTGGCCTTCCGGATTGCCGACAGCGTGTCGGCCGTCTCCCCGCTCTGCGTGACCGCGACGACGAGCGTTCGCCAGGGGTCGCGGCCGCCGCCGAACTCGTACTCCGAAGCGATCTCCACGGAGGTCCGCACGTCGGCGTACTCCTCGAACAGCTCCGATGCGTACAGCCCGGCGTGGTAGGAGGTGCCCGCGGCGACGAACTGGATCTCCTCGAGGGAGTTCAGATACTCCGCCGGGAGGTCGACCTCCAGATCAGCCTCGCCTTTGATCTCGTCGACGCGACCGGAGATCGCCTGCCGGAGCGCCTGGGGCTGCTCGTGGATCTCCTTGAGCATGTAGTGGTCGTAGCCACCCTTCTCGGCGGCTTCGGCTTTCCATTCGATCTCTTCGATCTCACGATCGACGACCTCGCTATCGACATACGTCGTCGCCCCATCGTCGGTGACGTGGACGACGTCGCCGTCCTCCACGTAGCTCACACGGCGAGTGTGTTCGAGGAAGGCGGTCACGTCGCTCGCCAGGAAGGTGCCATGCTCGGCAGGACCGACGACGAGCGGGCTGTCCTGTCGCGTTGCGACGATGCCGTCGTGTCCGGCAGCGACGACGCCGAGTGCGTAACTACCCGAGAGCTGGTCGACCGCCTTCTCGACGGCATCGACCAGATCGCCACCGTCTTCCAGAGCCTCCTCGACGAGATGCGGAACGACCTCCGTGTCAGTCTCGCTCGTGAACGTATGGCCCCGCTCTCGGAGCTCCGTCTTCAGCTCGTCGTAGTTCTCGATGATCCCGTTGTGAACCACAGCGATTTTGCCCGACTCGTCAGTATGTGGGTGGGCGTTTGCGTCAGTCGGCTCCCCGTGGGTCGACCAGCGCGTGTGTCCGATACCACCGGTCGACTCAGCAGTGCCAGGAAGCAGCTCCTGGAGGGCGGAGACCTCGCCCGCCCGCTTGTACACGTCGAGCCCGCCCTCCCGCTGGAGTGCGATACCTGCGGAGTCGTAGCCACGGTACTCCAGGTTCTGCAGCCCCGTCGTCAGAATCGGGAGCGCCTGTTCGTCGCCGAAATAACCGATTATTCCACACATAGTTATCCCCTCCGAACGACCGCACTGTTCTCGATGCGTCCGTCGACGACGACGCCGGAACTGACCGCCGAGTCGTTGCCGAGCACCGTTCCCGGTTCGAGGACGGCCGCGCCACCGACGACCGCGTTGTCGCCGACGACGCCGCCGAGTCGAACGTCACCGTAGAACTCGCCATCGACGACGACATCCGAGTCACCTCCCTCGACAGTCGTGTTCGGACCGATAGACGCGTTTTCACCGACGATGCAGTCCCGAACCACGGCACCGTCTCCGACCGAGGCGTCCGGAAGCACGACCGCGTTCGAGACGACCGCGTTCGAGCCGATTTCGACGTTATCCCCAAGAGCGGTCCCGGGAAGAACCGTCGCACCCGGTCGAATTCGCACGTCTCCGCCTCTCGAAACCGGTCCGACGACGGTCGCTCGGTCGTGAACGCTCCCGGATGACCCACTGGTCGCACCGGACCGGTCGAGCACGCGAGCGTTGACCGAGAGGAGGTCCCAAAGATGGGAGACGTCGAGCCAGAGCCCATCGAAGGGAACCGCTCGAAGCGGTCCGTCGGCCGCTTGAATCGTCGTCGTAATCGCCAGTTCGCCTTCTGATTCTGCCGCCCGGAGTTTGTCGAACACCGATTCGTCGAGACCGTAGACGCCGGCGTTGATGAACTCGGTTTCGACGGTGTGTGCTGGAGGCTTCTCCTCGATGGATCTGACCCGGCGTTCGTCGAGGTCGACGACACCGTAGTTCGCCGGGTTCTCCACCCGAGTAACGGCCATCACCGGCCCGCCGTTCTCGCGTCGCTCCTCGACGACTGCGGAGATAGCACTGGGTTCGACGATACGGTCGCCGTTGAGCGCGAGGAACTCGCCCTCGACGAACGGTTCGGCCTGCAACACTGCGTGCCCGGTACCCAGCTGTTTCTCCTGATTCGCGTACTCGATATCCACGCCCCAGTCGTCACCGTCGCCGAAGTGGCTCTGTATCCGCTCGCGCTTGTAGCCGACGACGAAGACGAACTCGTCGATACCGGCCTCGTGAGCGGCTTCGAGTACGTGCTCGAGCAGCGGGCGGTTCGCGATCGGCAGCATCGGTTTGGGGCGGGTGCGGGTCAACGGCCGGAGCCGGGTCCCCTCCCCCGCCGCGAGGATGATCGCCTTCATGGTTGGGTCTCTGTGTGCATGTTGTTAGTACTCCGTATCAATATCTCGCGTCACCGTCTCACCAGGCCCAGTCCGTGCGTCAGCTCCAAGCTTCACGCCAGCGTTGAGACTGGTGTTGATGCCAGTCTTCGCGCCGTCGCCCACGACGACGCCGAACTTCCGTCGACCGGTGTCTGTCATCTCTCCTTTTACGCGGAGTCTGACTGTCCCGTCATCGTGACGGAGGTTGGCGACGACTGTTCCTGCCCCGAAATTGACCTCGCGCCCGAGTACCGAATCGCCGACATAGGAGAGGTGGCCGGCAGTCGCCCCGGTCATCAGGACGGAGTTTTTCACTTCGACGCCGTGTCCGATCGTCGCGCCGTCTCCGATGACCGTTTTCGCGCGGACGTACGCGTTCGGCCCGATAGTTGCGTCTGACCGAATTAGGGCGGGCCCCTCGACGACGACACCAGCGTCGACCGTTGCACCCTCCTCGACGACGACGGGTCCGCGGAGCTCTGCAGCCGGGTCGACATCGCCCTCGATTCGCCGGTCGATTCCGTCGAGGAACCATTCGTTTGCGGCGAGCAGTTCCCACGGCCGGCCAACGCCGAGCCAGAAGCTCACGTCGACGGCACGAACCTCCCGTTCAGCGACGACCCTCGCAAGCACGTCGGTAATCTCGCGTTCGCCCCGCTCGCTCTCCGACACGTCGAGCCACTCCTGGGCTTTCGCTGGGAAGGCGTACGCCCCGACGTTCACCCGATTCGAGGGTGGGTCCTCAGGCTTCTCGACGACGGTTTTGACCGTCCCATTAGTTACGTCGAAAACGCCGTACGGGCGCGGATCTTCTACTTCATGCGCGCCGACGGCTGGCGCAGCGTCGTAGAGCTCAGCCAACGAGTCAGCATCGTAGATGTCGTCGCCGTTGAGGACGACGAAGGGAGCGTCGTCGAGAGCCTCCCGAGCCGCTCGCACTGCGTCGGCTGTGCCACGCTGTCGTTCCTGAACCGCGTACTCGACCGGGACGCCGGCGTACTCGTCCCCGAAGTACGCTCGGAGCTGGTCGCCCTCGTAGCCAACGACCAAGACGAGCGTCGATGCACCCGCTTTCACCGCTGCGTCAGCAGTGTGGGCCACGAGCGGTCGGTCGCCAATAGGGAGCATCGGCTTGGGCCGAGTCGCCGTTAGCGGGCGCATTCGCGTCCCTTCGCCGGCTGCGAGAATGACCGTCTGCATGCTACTCCGCCTCCGAGAGCATCGCCCGAACCGTCTCCTCGACCGTGTGCTCTGCTTCGAACCCGATGGTTTCGGCCGCACGCGAAGTATCGACCGAGAAATCCGAGCCAGCAGCCTCCTCTCCACGCGGGTTCTCGACGAGCTCGACCGGCGGCGCGTAGCCCCGTTCCTCCTCACAGACGCCCTGGACGAGGTTCGCGAGGTCGAGAACGCTCATGTCCTCACCGCTCGCGAGCGGGATGGTGGTTGCACCGGGCTCTGCGTCGTCGAGCAACGTCTCGATCGACCGCTCGTAGGCCCGGGCCACGTCTTTGACGTGGATGAAGTCCCGGGCCTGCGTTCCCGGCTCGTGGACGCTCAGGGTCTTGTCCTCGAGCGCGCGCTCGACGAAGATGTTGATGACCGTCCGCTTGCCGACCCGTTCGCCACCGGCCTCGTGGTGTCCGTAAAGATTCGACTTCATGTACACGTGCGCGGGATACGCATCGCGGGCGAGATCCTGGATGTCGGCCTCGCTCATCTTCTTCGTGAGTCCGTACATGTTGACCGGGTCACGCGGGTGTGTTGCGGAGATCGGGAACTCGACCGGCTCCCCGACGATAGCCATCGAGCAGGGGAAAACGAGGGGAACGTCGTGCTGTCGGCAGAACCACGCAACTGTCTCGGTTCCCCGGACGTTCACGTCGAACGCGCGGTCAGGGTTCTCGTCGCAGGCCTGTACGCCGCTCTCCGCGGCGAGATGTAGAAGGATGTCCACGTCGGTGAACTGGCTTTCGAGCAGCTCTTCGTCCCGGATGTCGCCGTCGATGATCTCCTGGCCGTCGACCGATTCAACTTTGGCTGCGGAGAAATCGTCGACCGCGACGATATCGTGGCCAGCGTCTCGGAGGTTGTGCATCACGCGCGAGCCGATGTAGCCGGCCGCGCCGGTCAGACCGATTGTTAGGGTTTCAGTCATGGGGAAACTGTTGAGCGAGGTCGCTGATACCGTCTTCGAGAGCGTGGGTCGGTTCGAACTCTTCGTCTCGCATCCGGTCGAAGGAGACGTGGTAGGATGGGCCGGGGTCGCGCTCCTCCAGGTAGGTGATGTCGACGGCCTGGCCGACCACATCGGCGACGGCATCGGCAACCTCCTGGATTCGGAAGTTTCCGACGCCGACGTTGTACGTTCCGGGCCCCCAGTCGAGGGCGGCCACGAACGCTCTGGCGGAGTCCCGGACGTGAAGGAATGGTCGCCAGTTGCTACCGTTACCGTACACTGTCAGGGGCTCGCCCGTGAGCGCGCGGAACACGAAGCTATTGACGACGAGATTGAATCGAACACCGGGGCTGTAGCCGAAGTTCGTCGCCATCCGGAGCGAGACGGCGTCGAGGGAGCTCTCTTCGACGACTCTCTCGGCAGTGAGCTTCGACTCCGCGTAGGGGTTCCCCGGTGCAGTTTCTGAAGTTTCAGTTAGTTCATCCTCGTACGTCTCGCCGTAGACGTTACACGAACTCGCGAGGACAATGCGGTCGACGCCGGCCTCCACGGCAGCATCGACAACAGTCAGTGTTCCACCTGCGTTCACCGACCGGACCCGTTCCTCGATTTCGTGTGACGTCGCCGCGCCGGTCACCCCGGCGAGATGGATGACCGCGTCGACGCCGTCGACGGCTCGGGCGACGACCGCTTCCTCCCGAACGTCACCGCGGACGAACTCGTACGCCGAGGGGTCCATCCCCATGAGGTTCCGTGGGGAGGAGAGGCTGAACTCGTCCAGCAGGCGCACCTCGTGGCCGGCTTCGTCGAGCAGTGGGACGAGGGCGCTGCCGATGTAGCCCGCGCCGCCGGTAACGAGGAGCTTAATCGGTCAGCACCCCTGGCAGGAACCGGTCCTCGTGGGCGGTGATGCGGCCCTCGTGTTCGACGAGGGTTTCTAGCACGTCGCGAACGCCCTCCTCGAGGCTCTGCTGCTGGCCGCCGACGAGATCGAGGAACCGCTCGTTCTCCATTTCCATCTTGTGTTCCTCCTTCTCCTCGCGGGGGTTCTCGAAATGCTCGACGTCGGCGTCGAGGTCGAACTCCTCACCGACCGCCGCGATGGTCTCGGCCAGTTCGACGATAGCGACAGGTCGAGTGACCTGATTGTACACGTCGATACCGCCACCGTCGTGGCCCCGTTCGACGAGGTTGACGAGGCTCTCGACGGTATCCTCCAGGCTCACCATCGGCTTACGCTGCTCGCCTTTCCCGTAGACCGTGATCGGGTAACCGGCGACGGCCTGGGCACAGAACCGGTTGACCACTGTTCCAAAGTAGTAGTCGAAGTCGAACCGGGTCGGCTGGGACACGCTGCTTGTCTCTGCGGTCTTGCTGCCGTAGACGATCGCGGTCCGGACGTCGCTGATGTTCAGGTCGAACTCGGACTCCGCGAGCCGCATGTTGGCGGCGTCGAAAGATTTCGTCTGATGGTACCAGGAGCCGCCCATCGCGGGGAACGGCACTTCGTCGCGCTCGCCCGCGTTCTCCATCTCCGCGCCGCCTTCCGGGATAGGGAACTCCGGTGCGCCGTACACGCCGGTGGTGGTCGTCTCGATGAAATGGCTCTCGTGGAGCCCTGCTTCGTGGAGCCCGTGGAGCAGGTTGAGCGTCATCGAGATGTTGTTCTGCTGTGTGTACAGCGCGCGCTCGCCGTTGATCGCCGAGTACGGGGCGGATGGCTGGGCCGCCGCGTGGACCACGGTGTCGGGCTCGTACATTTCGAGCAGCTGCAGGACGAAATCCCGGTCGGTCAGGTCGCCGTCGACGAAGCTGACGCCGTCGATGTCCGCGAAGCGTTCCTCCGCCTTCGCGATCGGTGTCGCCGAAACGCTCCCAGACTCCTCGACCCACTCGCGGCGGGCGAGGTTGTCAACCCCAACGATGCGTTCGTCCAGCTGGTCAGCCAGTCGCAGGGTCGTCGGCCAACCGATATACCCGTCGGCTCCGGTAAGCAGTACCGTCATAGTTACTCGATTGTCGAGTAACCCTCCTAAACGTTTCGGCTACCGAACGTCCGTGCTCTCGTGCTTCCAGACGAGGTCGAAGTAGCGGGCGAATCCTGTAACGAACGCCGCGTTCTCCGTAACTGCGGCTTGTCTGAGATGGTTTGGCACCTCCTCCTGTTCGACGAGGAGCGTGGCCTCCCCCGAGTCGTACTGCATACTCGGATCGATGAGAGTGCCACGCCACGGCATCCGTTTCTCACTGAATCGGAGCGCAATCTCGGGGTAGGAGGTACGAAGCCGTTCGACGATATCGGTCTGCTGCCGCCGGTTCTCGGTGCCGAGGTGGTGCGGAGCGAGTAGGAGCGCTGAGACGTCGACGCCTCGGTCGAGGGCATCTTCGAGCGCCGGCTCGATTTCGGGAAGATAGCCGAAACTCTTCGTGAGTACTTTGACTTCGGCTTCCGCGTGGTCGTAGAGCGACCGCGTGACCCGTTCGCTTGGATCGCCGACGTCGACGACGTAGAACAGCTCCTCCGTCGGTCGAATCTCTTCACTCGCCTGTTGATAAATCGGCTCGTACTCCGCGAGGAACTCGGTGCGTGCGTCCTCGATCTGTCGCCGATAGGTTTCGAACTCCTGTCGACGTTGTTCGAGTGCACGGTCGATGAGCTCTTCGGGATGTCGGGCCTGATACCGCTTTGGACGACCGGGGATTACCTTGATGTAGCCTTGGTCGGCAAGCGAGTCGAGGACGCCGTAGATGCGCGCTTTCGGGATACCCGTCGCCGCCGCGAGATCAGGTGCTGATGACTGGCCGAGCGTCAGGAGTTTCTTCAGCGCCGTCTCCTCGTACTCGGTCAGCTCCAGCACGGAGAACAGTTCGACATCGTCGGTCATAGCACTCCTATCGGGGTCGTCCCTGAATAGCGTGTGCATCACCGGAAGAGATATACGAAACCCCACTATAGTTACTCACAGAATGAGTAACTATTTCGAGGCCGATGACGAACACCTACAGGACGTTCCGGACGGCGCGGGCTGTACCGAGATCTGGGAGCACCTTTCCACGAAGCGGGATGATGACGGAGAAGATACAGACCACTAATACGCAGCAGGGGAGCGCCATCCCGCAACAGATCGAGTATCCGCTTGGTTCGACACTTTCGGGGCCGCCACCGGCTGTGAGGGAGTAACCGTTCAGTACGCAATACACAAACCTTTTCTCCCTTTTGCCAGTCTTTCCGCCAATGAGTTCGCGCACCGAAAGCGACGACTTCGGCCAGTCGCTCCTCGACATCGCGGAGGACTGGTTCCACGTCCCCGCCCTCCTCCTGGCGATTGTCGTGATGTTCTGGGTTCGAATGCAGAACTACTCCCGTTTCATTCGGGACGGCCAAGTGTTCTTCTCGGGCAACGACGCCTGGTACCATCTTCGTGAGACGAACTACGTGGTCAGAAACTTCCCGTTCACCATGCCGTTCGACCCGTGGACGGGGTTCCCAACGGGAACGTTCGTGGGCCAGTTCGGGACTCTTTACGACCAACTCATCGCCCTCGCAGCCCTTCTCATCGGTCTCGGAAGCCCGAACGATGCCCTCATCGCCAAAACCCTCCTCGTTGCGCCGGCCGTCTTCGGCGCCCTCACCGTCGTCCCAGTTTACCTTATCGGGAAGCGGTTCAGTAACCGCGTGGGCGGGTTGTTCGGCGTACTCATTATCGCTCTCCTCCCAGGAACGTTCCTCCAGCGGACACTCGTCGGGGCGGCCGACCACAACGCTGCCGAACCCCTATTCATGGGTCTCGCGGTGTTCGGCCTGCTTGCAGCGTTCGCTGCTGCCACGCGCTCGATGCCCGTCTGGGAGGTCGTCCAGGAGGAACTCATCGAGAACCGGAAACCCGATACACTGACGCAGCCGCTTGCGTGGGCGGTGCTGGCCGGCGTCCTGACCGGTCTCTTCTTCTGGGTCTGGCCGCCTGCCGTGTTCCTGATTGGGGTTGTTGGTCTGTTCGCCGCAGTCAACATCACGAGTGACGTCGTCAACAACGATACCCCGGAGCCGATCGCGTTCGCTGTCGCTGTCTCGATGGGCACCGCCGCGGTGATGAGTTTATTAATGATCGATATGTTCAGTTTCTCGACGACCGATCATTCACTCATACAGCCAGTCACAACCCTGGCAGTGGCGGGCGCCGCCGTCTTCCTCTGCTGGCTCGCACGATACTGGGAGCGCGAGGAACTCTCGACGTCGCTCTATCCCGCTGCCGTACTCGGTTTGGCTGTCGTCGGCGTGCTGTTCGTTTCAGTCGCCCTCGAGAGCCTCTACAGCCAGGTCGCCCGGAACCTCCTCCGCATCGTCGGCTTCTCCGCCGGCGCCGCCACCCGAACCATCGGCGAGGCCCAGCCGTTCCTCGGCGGTCGACTAGTCAATCAGGTCGGCGCAGCAGGCCGCATCACCCTGGAGTACGGCCTCACCTTCTTCAGCGCCCTGCTGGCGATCGTCATCCTCCACGGGCGCCCGCTCGTGCGCAAAGGAACACAGCGAGCCTACTACTACCTCGGCGGCAGCCTGCTCGTGGTCGCGCTCATCTTCGCAACCCCCGTCCTCGACGCTGTCGGCGGCGTCATCGGCGTCGACCCGCAGGTGCTCGGCTTGCTCATCGTCGCGGGGCTCATCGCCGGTGCAACCCTCATCGCGGAGTACGACCCCGAGGAGCTGTTCCTCGTCGTCTGGGCCGGGTTCATGACCTCGATGGCGTTCACTCAGGTCCGGTTCAACTACTACCTCGCCGTCGTCGTCGCCGTCGCGAACGCGTTCCTCTTCGTCCGCGTGCTCGACTGGGTCGACCTCACGGGCAGTATCCGGAACATCACCGAGGACATCCAGGGCTATCAGGTACTCGCGGTCGCCGCAGCGCTCCTGCTCATCGTCGCCCCGGTGCTCGCGGTCCCGATCACCCTCGGTGGCTCAGCCAGCGCCCAAGGTGGCGGTGTCCAGACCTCGACCGCAAAACAGGCCGGCAACAGCACGGCGCCAGGTGCCATCCTCGGCTGGGAAGGCACGTTCGACTGGATCCAGGACAACACACCCGAAGAGGGGACCCTCGGCGGCGCCGAGAACGCCGACCGGATGGAGTACTACGGCACCTACGAGCGGACTGACGACTTCGAGTACCCGGACGGCGCATACGGCGTGATGTCCTGGTGGGACTACGGCCACTGGATCACGACCCAGAGCCAGCGCATCCCGAACGCCAACCCGTTCCAGCAGGGCGCGACCAACGCCGCGAACTTCCTGCTGGCACCCTCCGAGAGTCAGGCAAACGATGTCCTCAGCGAGAATGCGGGCGAGAACGAGGAGACCCGCTACGTGATGGTGGACTGGCAGATGGCCTCCACCCGCTCGAAGTTCGGGGCACCGACGGTGTTCTACGACGCCCGGGAGAACGTCTCCTCGCAGGATTTCTACCAGAACGTCTGGATTCCGCGCGGTCAGGGAGCCGTCCCCGCCGCACAGATCTACAGCCAACGCTACTACGACAGCATGATGGTGCGACTCTACCGCTACCACGGCTCCGCACAGGACGCAGCACCGCTCGTGACAGACTGGGAGACCCGCACCTACGAGACCGCAGCTGGTGAGGACATCAGCCTGAAACTTCCGCCACAGGACAACACGTCGATGGTGAAACGGTTCGACAATATGTCCGCCGCGCGTGCGTACGTCGAGGAGGACGGCTCCGCTCGCATCGGCGGCGTCGGGCCGTTCCCCAGCGAGGACGTGCCCGCGCTCGAACACTACCGGCTGGTGAAAGCAAGCGAGACACAGAGCAGACAGGTGTTCGCCAACGAGCAGCGACAGGCCCAGCTGGCCGGGAACCCGCTCTATCAGCTCCTGTTCAGCCGCACCACCCCGTCGTGGGTGAAGACGTTCGAGAAGGTCCCCGGCGCGACGGTCGAGGGGTCGAACGCGCCGCCGAACACGCGAGTGACCGCAACGGTGGAGATGAACATGCCCGGCCCCAACAGCACGTTCAGCTACCAGCAGCACGCGATGAGTAACGAGGACGGCGAGTTCGAGATGGTACTGCCGTACTCGACGATCGGCTACGACAACTTCGGGCCGGAGAACGGGTATACCAACGTGAGCGTCCGTGCGAACACGAGCTACACCATCACCACGCCGCCGACGATAAACGAGAGCGGCTACAGGTCGAACTACGGGCAGCAGTTCGACGTGAGCGAGGCGAAAGTGCTTGGCGTCAACGAGAGCGCGAAGCAGGTGACCCTGGAGAAACGGACGGTCCCGCCCGAGGGCACCACGAACACGACGAACAACACGAGCAGTCTCGCCGCGCCCCAGCAGAGCCTCGATCCGACGAGCGAGACCGAGGAGATCGACACGCTCAGCTCGTCGGTGACGGTGGACGGGTCAACGAACGTTCCCGTTCGCGACGCTGAGGGCGTGGTCGTCCCGGCGCTCGACTGATGGAGGACGGGCATTCGGCGCTTGGGGTCTACCTCCGCGGCATCTTCATGGGTGCCGCCGACGCAGTGCCGGGTGTCTCCGGCGGCACGATTGCACTGCTGACAGGAATCTACCAGCGGCTCATCGCCGCCATCACCGCCGTCGATCCCGACCGGCTGCTGGCCGTACTCGCGGCACCGCTTCCCGGCCGGCGTGGGGCGGCCGTCGAAGCGGTCGACGAGATGGACGGCCTCTTTCTCGCGGCGCTCGGTGCGGGCATCCTGACGGCGGTTATCACCGTCTCCCGGCTGCTCGAAGCCGCGATGCACAGCTACCCCGTGGCGACGTTCGGTGGCTTCTTCGGGTTCATCGCCGCCTCCGCCTGGCTGCTGCGGCGCGAGATGGTCCTTGACACGCGGGCTAGACAGCTCGCCGCCGTCTCGGGGTTCCTGCTCGCGTTCCTGCTGTCGGGACGGGCTGAGGGCGCGCTCGGCCACGGCCCAGTTGTCGTCTTTCTCGCGGGCAGCGTCGCAGTGAGCGCGATGATCCTCCCCGGCATCTCCGGCTCGCTCATCCTGCTGCTGCTCGGCCAGTACGAGTACATGATCACGCGGCTGAAGCGGTTCGTCGACGGCCTCGTCTCGCTTGTGAGCGGGGACGCCGGCGCCGGCATCCCCGAGGAGTCGCTGACGATCGTCCTGTTCGTCGCGGGCGGCGGCTTCGGCCTGGTCACCATCTCCCACGCAGTGAAGTTGGCGCTCGCGCGCCGCCAGTCGGCGACGATGACGTTTCTCGTTGCGCTGGTCGTCGGCGCGCTGCGCGCACCCGTCGTGCAGGCCGGCCGAGCGCTTCCCGACGGCTGGAGTCAGGGTGCCCTCGTGACGTTCGCGATTACCGCCGTCATCGGCGGCGCATTCGTCATCGGTATCGAGCGGGCCGCAAGTGTCGACGTCGTGGCCTGAAGCGGGTCGTCGCCTGCGGACTGCGGGCCTGCCGGACCCGTCCCGCTCTCCCTGGAGTACGCCCTTCAGGACCAGCAGCGGTCAAAACCACTATATCGGTCGATGTCTGAGTACGGGGGGATGAGACAGGACGCCTGCCCGAGTACGTATCGGCGGGCCCTGCTCGCCGGTCTCGGAACCGGCACGCTCGCGCTCAGCAGCGGCTGTCTGAGTCGAGTACGGCGCCTCGCCGGCTGGCGCTCCCCGGCGCAGGTCGAGCTGCAGATCAAAACCCTCCCCGCGGACGCCGATCCGTACGCGTTACAGCTCGCACGAACGGTCGCGACGTGGTTCGGGGAGGCGGGCATCGACGCCACCGTCGTTCCGATGGCCGAAGAGGAGCTGCTCCGACAGACGCTGTTACAGAACGAGTTCGACCTGTTCGTGATGCGGCTTCCCGGCCGGTTCCGCGAGCCGGACGCGCTCACCACACTGCTTCACTCACAGTACGCCGACGCCCCCGGCTGGCAGAACCCCCTCGGCTACGCGAATCTCGACGTCGACGAACTGCTCGAAACCCAGCGGCGGTCGAGCGGCCGCGACCGCCGGGAGGCGCTCGAAGAGCTCCAGCTGACGATTGCCCGGACCCAGCCGTTCACCATGCTGCCGGTCCCCGACGAGATCAGGGCGGCACGGACGACAGCGTACACGAACTGGCGCTCGGCGATTCTCGGGTCGCCGCTGGGCTACCTGATGCTGGACCGGCATGAGGACGCCGTCGACGCACGCGACCGGGCGACGCTCAACCTCGCACTGACAGACCAGCGGGCCACGACGAACCTGAACCCGCTCTCGGTCGAGTTCCGCCGCAGCGGCATCCTGACCGGGCTGTTGTACGACCCGCTGGGCTACACCGTCGACGGCGACCTGCTGCCGTGGCTCGCCCAGCTGTGGACGTTCACCGAGACGTCCCCGCCGGTCGCGCGACTCGAACTCCGGGAGGGGATGCTGTGGCACGATGACGAACCGCTCACGGCCCAGGACGTGGCGTTCACCTACGAACTGCTCGCGGACACCACGCTCGGCAGCGACGCTGACGCCGACGGCTCCGACCCGCCCGTTCCCTCGCCCCGGTTCCGCGGGCGGACCACGCTCGTCGAAACTGCCCGTGCCGTTGACGAGACGACGGTCGAGATCGAGTTCGTCGACGCGGACCCGAGCGTCGCCGCCCGCGCGTTCACCGTCCCTATCCTCCCTGAACACATCTGGAGGCAGCGGACCGATAGCGCCTCGATCGGCGGCATCGACTTCGGGCTGGTGACGGACGCACTCGTGACGAACAACATCCCCCCTGTCGGGAGCGGGCCGCTACAGTTCGTTCGGAACACGCCGCGAGAAGCCGTCGTCTTCGAGCGGTTCGATAGTCACTTCCTGAACCAGGGGAACGGACCGAAGAAGCGGGGGCTCCCCGAGATAGTCGGCCGGGTGCCCTTCGAGCGGCTGGCGGCCCGTGTGGTCGGCTCGGATGTCACAGCCGTCGAGATGGTCGCCAGTCAGGAAGCCGACGTGACTGCAGCCCCGGTCGGCGCGGACACGGTCCCCCGAATCGGCCGCAATACCGAACTCGAACTGCTCGTCACCCGGTCGGAGATGCCGTACATCCTCGGCTACAACACCCGTCGCCCGCATCTGAACAACCCGCGCGTCCGGAACACGCTCGCCAGGCTGGTCGACCAGGCGCATCTCACCGCGAGCGTTCTCCAGGAGTACGGCCGTCCGGCCGCCGGGCCGCTATGGGATACACGCTGGTACCCGGACCGCCTCGAATGGGACGACGGTCACCCCGTGACCCCGTTCCTCGGGGACGACGGCGACCTGGACGTCGAACGCGCCAGGGAGGCGTTCCGCGAAACCGGCTACCGCTACAACGATGGGCGACTCATCGGTGGCAACAGGTGAGCCGGCGGCGGTGGTTCCGCGCGCCTGAACCCGTTTAAGAAGGTTGCGGCAGTTCGGTATCGCGTCTCAACAAAGCTTAATCCCTGCCGCTGATGGGTGGGAGTATGAGCGAAATCACGGTCGTGCTGCCGGACGGGTCGGAGCTCTCGCTACCGGCGGATGCCACGGTCGAAGACGCCGCCTACGAGATCGGGCCGGGGCTCGGCGAGGACACCGTCGCGGGCGTCGTCGACGGCGAACTCGTCGCGAAGGAGGCGCCCGTCCACGACGGCGCCCACCTCGAAATCGTCACCGACCAGTCCGACGAGTATCTCGACGTGCTGCGCCACTCCGCGGCGCACGTGTTCGCACAGGCGCTCAACCGACGCGATCCGGAGGCGAAACTGGCCATCGGCCCGCCGACGGCGGAAGGGTTCTACTACGACGTAGCGAACGTCGACCTCGACGAGGACGACGTCGAAGCTATCGAAGCGGAGATGGACGACATCATCGAGGCCGACTACGATATCGAGCGCGAGGAACGCCCGCGCGAGGAAGCGCTCGAGGAGTTCGAGGATAACCGCTTCAAACGAGAGATCCTCAACGAGGAGGCCGCCGGCCGGGAGACCGTCTCCTTCTACGTCCAGGACGACTGGGAGGACCTCTGTGAGGGCCCCCACGTGGAGTCGACGGGCGAAATCGGCGCCGTGTCCCTGCTGAACGTCTCCTCCTCCTACTGGCGCGGCGACGAGGACAACGAGACGCTCACGCGGGTCCACGGGACGGCCTTCGAGTCCGAGAAAGACCTGGAGGAGTTCCTCCAGATGCGCGAGGAGGCCAAGGAGCGCGACCACCGGAAGATCGGCCAGGAGATGAACCTGTTCTCGGTGCCCGACGTGACGGGGCCGGGGCTGCCGCTCTACCACCCGCCGGGGAAGACGGTGCTTCAGGAACTGGAGAACTACGTCAACGAACTCAACCGCGACGCCGGCTACGATCAGGTCGAGACGCCCCACCTGTTCCGGACGGAGCTCTGGAAGCAGTCTGGTCACTACGACAACTACCGCGACGACATGTTCCTCCTCGAAGTGAACGACGAGGAGTACGGGCTGAAGCCGATGAACTGCCCGGGCCACGCGACCATCTTCGACCAGTCATCCTGGTCCTACCGGGATCTCCCGATGCGCTACTTCGAGAACGGGAAGGTGTACCGCAAGGAGCAACGCGGCGAGCTCTCGGGGCTCTCCCGGACCTGGGCGTTCACCATCGACGACGGCCACCTGTTCGTCAAACCCGAGGATATCGAGCGGGAGGTCCGCGCCATCATGGACCTCATCTTCGAACTCATCGGCCACTTCGATCTCGACGCGACGGTCGCGCTGGCGACCCGTCCCGAGAAATCCGTCGGCAGCGACGAGATCTGGGAGAGCGCCGAAGAGCAGCTCCGGGAGGTGCTCGAATCGGACGGCTACGACTACGACATCGAACCCGGCGACGGCGCGTTCTACGGCCCGAAGATCGACTTCGCGTTCACCGACGCGCTCGGGCGGTCCTGGGACGGCCCGACGGTCCAGCTCGATTTCAACATGCCAGAGCGGTTCGACCTGACCTACACGGGCGAGGACAACGAGGACCACCGGCCTGTCATCATCCACCGTGCGCTCTATGGCTCCTACGAGCGGATGTTCATGGTGCTCATCGAGCATTTCGACGGCCAGTTCCCACTCTGGCTCGCCCCCGAGCAGGTGCGCATCCTCCCCGTCTCGGACGACTCGCTGGGTTACGCCCACCGCGTGAAGAACGAACTCGGCGAGTTCCGCGTCGAGGTCGAGGACCGCGATTGGACGGTCGGCCGGAAGATCAGGCAGGGCCACGACGACCGAGTGCCGTACATGCTCATCGTCGGCAGCGACGAGGAGGAGACGGGAACGGTATCCGTGCGTGACCGCTTCGAACGCGAGGCGGACAGCGTCGGGACGGTGGCGTTCCGCGAGCATCTGGAGACCGAACGCGACGAGAAAACCGTCGAGCCGGATTTCCTCGAGGACTGAGCAGGGCGCGGCCGCTTTCCGTCTTTCTCAGGCGGACGTGCGGTAGCGCGGCCGCTCGCTTCGTTCGAACACTGCCAGATACGGCTCCCCGCTCGGGTCGTCCGGACAGGCATCAGTTCGCTGGACGAGGAACCGCTCGCCTTCGACGCCCTCAGCGCGGAGCTGGACGATTGCGGGATACCGCTTCTCGCTGAGGCCGAACACGTGCTGGCCGTACTGGCGCTCGATACGAAGATGGGCGTCGACTGGTCGCGGCTCCCCGTCGCTCGGTGTCGGTTGGTAGGCGCTCCAGTTACCTGCCGTACAGACGTCGTACTGCGGAACGTCGACGCGCTCGGGGAACGGGCCAGGATTGCTGACGGCGACCGAGCCGATCTGGGCGGCTGGCTCCATCCCACCCGAGAACTCGACTTCTGCCTCGGTCTGCAGTTCGTAGGCGAGCCCGCCCGTCACGACGTCAACAGTGAGGATAAGCGCCGCGAGCACCACGAGCGCCCCGAACGCCCGTGTGGCCCCGCGGCCGGAGACGAACCGGCTCCGGTCGCCGAGGCGCATCCGGAGCCCGAACAGCACCATGGCCATCCCCAACAGCACGAGCACCTGGAGCGTCGTGCCGACGTTGAACCGGTTCGAAAGGTCCAGCACGAGCACGAACGCCGAGATGACGATGACCCCGTAGCCGAGCAGGGTTAGCTGGTCGTCGTTCGAGGACTGGGTGAGTGCGAAGACGCCGCCGAGGAACGCGACGACCAGCACGAGTTTCGACACTGGCGAGTAGGGGAACTGGTGGTCGAGAATGAACAGCGCGACGGCGACGGTGCTGAGCGTGGCCGCAGCCGCGTTGAACAGTGTCTCCGAATCGAACTCCATTCTACCAGATTCATCACAGCCACGGGGGATATACGTCATGTTGGCACAAACAACGGTTTTAGCGTTCACGGGGGAGCCCCTCCCTGCAGATCACGTCACCAGTGACCACAGCCTTATCTCCGTCGCGCCGCAGTCCCCGCCATGGCTATCGACCCGGCTGGGCTCGGGGACGCCTCGCTCCCGACTCACGGGACCGAGGGCGTCGCTGACCAGGAACACGCCGCGCTCGCGGCCGACCTCGCCGCCGCAGTCGCCGGCGACGTCCGGTTCGACGAGTACGCACAGGTGCTCTACGCAACAGACGGCAGTATCTACGGCGCGCGCCCCGCGGGCGTCGTCATCCCGGAGGACGAGGGTGACGTAGTCGCCGCCGTGGAGATCGCCGCGGACCACGACGCACCCGTTCTTCCCCGCGGCGCCGGCTCCTCGCTCGCCGGCCAGACTGTCGGTCCCGGGTGTGTCGTGCTCGACTGCTCGAAGCATCTGAACGACATCCGCGAGATCGATACCGAGACACAGCGGGCGGTCGTCCAGCCCGGTGTCGTCCAGGACGACCTCGACGCCGCCCTCGTCCAACACGGGCTGAAGTTCGCGCCGGACCCGGCCTCTTCTAACCGCGCAACCCTGGGCGGCGGTATCGGAAACAACTCGACCGGCGCCCACTCGGTGCGCTACGGTATCACCGTCGACTACGTCGAGTCCGTCCGGGCGGTGCTCGCTGACGGCACTGTCGCGACGTTCGAGGAGATCGTCGTCGGCAGCCCGGAATGGGACGAGATGCTGGCCGAGGGGGGCCATGTCGCCGACCTTCACCGGGCGGTACGCGACATCGTCGAGGAGAACGAGGCCGAAATCGCGGCCCGGTACCCCGACCTCCAGCGGAACGTCTCCGGCTACAGCCTCGACGCCGTGGCTGACGAGACCGAGCAGGGTGACAGAACGCTCAATCTCGCGAAACTGCTCGTCGGCGCCGAGGGAACGCTGGGCGTCGTCGTCGCGGCGGAGGTGTCGCTGGTGACGGTGCCCGAGGAGACGGCGCTCGCGCTCTACTGCTACGAGGACCTGGGCGACGCGATGCGGGCGGTGCCGACGGCGCTGGAGCACGACGCCAGCGCGGTCGAGCTGATGGACGACGAGGTGTTCCGGCTGGCCCGTGGCTCGCCGGAGTACGCCGAGTACGCGGAGCCGATTCCGGAATCGGCTGGTGCAGCGCTGATGCTGGAGTTCGACTCGGAGCTCCACGACAATCTGGTGGCGGCCGTCGACGCCGCCGACTCGACGTTCCGTCGAGCGGGGAACGCGTTCGACACCCTCCACGCCTTCGACGACGACAGCCAGCGGAACCTCTGGAAGCTCCGGAAAGCGGCGATTCCGCTGCTGATGTCGATGGAGGGCGACGCCAAACCCTACCCGTTCATCGAGGACGCGACCGTGCCGCCCGAGGAGTTGGCGGCCTACGTCGAGCAGTTCGAGGCGGTGCTGGCGGCCCACGACACCTCGGCGGCGTACTTCGCCCACGCCGGCGCCGGGACGCTCCACATCCGCCCCGTGCTCTCGCTGAAGGAAACCGAGGGCATCGAGACGATGCGCTCCATCGCGTCGGACGTAACCGACCTCGTCGCCGAGCGGGGTGGCTCCTTCTCGGGCGAGCACGGTGACGGGCTCGCGCGCACGCAGTTCAACCCGAAGATGTACGGCCCGCAGCTCTGGGACGCGTTCAAGCACCTCAAAACCGCGTTCGACCCCGAGTGGCGGATGAACCCGGGAGCGGTGGTGTTCCGCGACGACGAGCCGACGGAGATGACCGAGCACCTGCGCTACGGCGCGGACTACGCCAGCCTGGAGCCGACGACGGCGCTCGATTTCGAGGACGAGGGCGGCTTCTCGCATCTGGTTGAGCTCTGTAACGGCTGTGGGACCTGCCGGACCACCCAGTCGGACGTGATGTGCCCGACCTACCGGGCGAGCGGCGAGGAGCTGGCGACGACCCGTGGGCGGGCGAACCTGCTCCGGGCGGCCATCAGCGGCGACCTGCCCGAGGATGAGCTCTACGCCGATCGGTTCCACGAGGCGGTGCTCGACCTCTGTGTCGGCTGCAAGGGCTGTCAGTCTGACTGCCCGACCGGGGTGGACATGGCGAAGCTGAAAGCCGAACTCAAACACCAGCGCCACGAGCGCGAGGGCGCGAGCCTGCGCGACCGCCTGTTCGCGGACATCGACCGACTGGCGGCGTGGGGCAGCAGGCTCGCGCCCGTGTCGAACTGGCTCACGTCGATTCCGGGGTCGGGCGCCGTCGCCGAGCGTCTGCTCTCGATTACCGCCGAGCGGCCGGTTCCCTCCTTCGCGAGCGAGTCCTTCGATTCCTGGTTCACAAAGCGTGAGGCGACGGTGGATGCTGCGGACGCCGCCGAGCGCGTAGCGTTTCTTCCCGACACTCATACGAACTACATCTACCCCGAGGTGGGGAAGGCCGCGGTAATGGTGCTGGAGGCCGCCGACTGCCACGTCGTCGTTCCGGACGAGACGGGGCCAGCAGGCCGGGCAGCGGTCTCAGGCGGCTTTCTTGACCTCGCGACCGAGCGGGCGCGGGTGAACGTCGACGCGCTGGCGCCGATGGTCGACGATGGATGGTCGGTGGTGACTGCCGAGCCTTCCGATGCGGCTGTGGTGCAGGACGAGTATACGGATTTGGTGGACGGTGACGGGGTTGAGGCGGTGGCTGGCGCGACCTACGGACTCTGTGAGTTCCTCGACGTGCACCGGCCGGATGCGCTCGACGCGGATGCCGGCGGCGAGCGGGTGGCGTATCACGGCCACTGCAACCAGAAGGCGCTCAATCGGGATCATCATGCTGGAGCGGTGCTCTCGCGTGCGGGATACGACGTGGAGACGCTCGACTCGACCTGTTGTGGAATGGCCGGGAGCTTCGGCTACGAGGCTGAGCAGTACGACCTCTCGATGGCGATCGGGGAGCGACTGTTCGAGCAGGTTCGGGAGACGGGTGCGGAGCCGGTTGCGCCGGGTGCGTCCTGTCGGACGCAGTTATCGGATTGGGAAGAGCAGAACGGGCGAGTTGCGCATCCAGTTGAGAAGCTGGCTGAATCGCTCTGAGTTCGGGGAGTGGGTTCGGGCGTGCGTGAGTGCTGACTCGTGGCGATTCGACTCGACAACAGCGTCTCGAAGCTTGACCAATTGGACCGCACCGCCTCCCGCGCCGCGGCCACAAGCCTCCCCACCCGACTCGCTCGGGTTTAACCCTCGCTCGTCCCTCACGCTTGTTCGCACCCAGAGGTGCTCACGTTTCGCGCCGCCGCCGGGGGTGGTTGGCAGCGCGCGCTCGGCGCTGTGTCGAGTCTCGTGCCCGGCACCCTGCGGTCCACGTGTCCCTGGGAACTCCGCGATGATGTTCGCTGTGCTGTCTGCGGTCCCAACTGTCCAAGCACTCTCCGCGGTAGGGTTCGCGGTGGCGGTCGTCTTCATTGAGCCGAAAGCGCTCGTCGTCGCTGAAACGGAGACAGTCGTGCTCGCTAAGTGGAAAGCCCATGTTCGAAAGACACAGACAGCAACCACTCCGAAATCCCATCACCAACAATCCGACACAGCCAAACCCATTCACAGCCGGTTCCCACGGCTTTTTGCGAACCCGCCTACAACGGATGGTCATGTCTGACGGAGCCGAGCCACCAAACGTCGACGAACTCACACCACCGAACCGCACGCTGATGGGCCCCGGGCCGAGCGACGTCGACCCGCGCGTCCTACGCGCGATGTCCACCCCGCTGGTCGGCCACCTCGACCCCTCCTTCATCGACGTGATGAACGACGTCCAGGAGCTGCTGCGCTACACCTTCCGCACCGACAACAAGTGGACCATCCCCGTCTCGGGCACCGGCTCGGCGGCGATGGAGGCCGCCATCGGGAACCTCGTCGAACCGGGCGACACGATGCTCGTCCCGACGAACGGCTACTTCGGCGGCCGGATGGCGGATATGGCCCAGCGCGCCGGCGGCGACATCGTCGAAGTCCACGCCCCCTGGGGCGAGCCGCTCGACCCCACCGACGTGGCGGCCGCGTTCGACGAGCACGATATCGACGTGTTCGGGTTCATCCACGCCGAGACCTCGACCGGCGTCGTTCAACCCGCAGTGCCGGAGCTAACGAGCATCGCCCACGAGAGCGACGCGCTGGTCATCGCCGACACGGTCACCTCCATCGGCGGCGTCGAACTCCGCGTCGACGAATGGGACATCGACGTCGCCTACGCCGGCCCGCAGAAATGTCTCTCCTGCCCGCCGGGCGCCTCGCCGCTCACGCTCAACGACGCCGCGATGGAGAAGGTGCTCAACCGGGCCGAAGACGCCCGCTCGTGGTATCTCGATCTCTCGCTGCTGGAGGGCTACTGGGGCGAGGAGCGTGCCTACCACCACACCGCACCCATCACCAACGTTTACGCGCTGCGGGAGGCGCTTCGCCTCGTCGCCGAGGAAGGAATCGAGGAGCGCTGGGCGCGCCACCGCCGTGTCGCCGGTGCGCTGAAAGCCGGCTTCCAGGCGATGGGACTGGAGATGAACGCATCCGACGAGTACTGGCTGCCGAGCCTCAACGCCGTGCGCGTGCCGGATGGCGTCGACGATGGCGCCGTTATCGACTACCTGCTCGAGGCGTACGACCTGGAAATCGCCTCGGGCCTGGGCGACCTGGAGGGTGAGATCTGGCGTATCGGCTGCATGGGCCACTCCGCGAACCCGAAGAACGTCGCCTACGTGCTCTCGGCGCTGGGTGACGCGCTGGACCGACAGGGCGCCGATATCGACTCCGAAGCCGCCATCCCGGCGATGCACGACGCGCTCGGCGACGACTGAGGCCGGAGCGAGTTCGACGAATCGACACGGGAATCCATTGTGAGGAATCTCCGAGGCGTTATTCCGATTCGAAACGCCCCGACTCCCGGGCCGACGCGACGAAGGTGGCGAGGAGGCCGAGGATGGCGGCTCGAAGGAACGACTGGGAGGGATTAGTCCGAGTTGCTGGCTCGCTCATGGAGGGCTCGAAACGAGCTGGAAGGCCGAACTATTTCGTTCTGTTGACTCGACGGGATTCGAGAAAACACGACAGGCCATCTCTCCGATCGGTCCAACCACTGGCCGCCGTCACCACTCCGTCAACGCGCCGGCGCCGTGGAAGTGGGTGAGCACAGCGGCGAACGTAATCACGCCTGTCAGCGCGAACGCGCCGCCGACAAAGAACACTGGCGCCATCCCGTAGCTTCCCATCAACCAGCCGCCGAGCATCGGCGCCACGACGCTGCCGGGGCGCCAGACCAGCTCCCGGATGCCGAAACTGGCGGCGACGCCACCCTCATCAGCCCCCTCGTCGGCGAACAGCGCCATACTCGCGGGCTCCCGAAACGCGTCGGCGATCCCCATCAGCCCGTTCAGCGCGACCAGCGGGAGGAACGCCCCGCTCAGCGTGCCGAGCAGCGGATACGTCTCGGGGAGGTTCAGCGCCGCACCGACGGCGGGGGTGAACGGCACGCCGAGTGCGACCAGGCCGTAGGCGCCGCCGCCGGCGAAGACGAACAGCGAGCGACCGAAGCGGTCCGAGAGCCGACCCGTGAAGGGCTGGCAGAGCATGTTCGTTATCTTCTCGCTCACGAGAACGATCGAGACGGCCAAGGCAGCGTACTCCAGTCCGCCGCGGGCCGCCGAGACGCCGGCAAAGAGCGGGACCCACGAGCGCACGAGCGTGACTGCGACCGCGTACTGCGCGCGGAAGGAGGTGAGCGTGATGATACGCTCGTTGAACGCGAGATCGGCAAACGGGTTACCGGTAGCCGTCGTCTCGTCGGGCGGCAGGAAGAACCAGACGCCCGCGAACGCCGCCGCGAAGATGACGACGATGATCGCGTAGATCGGGCCGAACCCCAGCGAGTCGTAGAGCGCGCCAGCCGAGAGCGCACCGACGATTGACGCCAAAAACCGGACGGAGTTGGCCTTCCCGATGCTGTTGGCCCGGTCGCCGTGGTCTGCCAGCTCCCCGACCAGCGAGAGCGTCATCAGCCCGGATCCGGTGACGGCGACCCCCTGCAGCGCCCGAACGCTGATGAACGTCACGCTGGAGTCGACCGCGACGAAGCTGATGTAGGCCAGCACGTTCGTCCCGATGACCCCCAGCAGCACCCAGCGCTTATCGTAGCGGTCGCCGGCGAGCGCGAGCGGGATGACAGCGATCGTCTGAGCGAGTGTGAACCCGGTGTAGAACAGGCCGACGGTGAAATCAGAGGGGTTCAGGAGGTTGACGTATTTCGGCATCAGCGTCAGCAGCGTCACGAAGCCGAAGCCGTTGGCAAACCGGGCGAGATAGAGCGACCAGAACTGCGGGCGTTGCTCGTTCACAGCGCCAGTCCGACGGAGCCGTGAAAAGGTGTTTCGTTTCGGAGGTTGACCCCCTCGGCACCGACGCCCTACTCGCCGGGTGCGAGTGCGTCGAGCGTCTCGTGAATCTCCTCGGTATCGGCACCGCGCGGGAACGACACTGCGACGGCGTCGATGCCGTCGATGGTGGCGAACGCGCGGAGACGCTCGCGGGCGGTGTCGGGCGAGCCTGCGGCCGAGAGCTCGTCGACCAGCGGCGCGATCGCTTCCGTCGCCTCGGCGCGCTCGCCGGCCTGCCAGGCGTTGTGGACCCGTTCGGCGGTTTCAGCGTGACCCTGCCGGGCGAGGGCGTCGCGGTAGAACGTCCCCATGCCACCGATGTAGAACGCCAGATGCTGCCGGGCGAGCGAGCGGGCGCGCTCCGCGTCGGCCAGCGCACAGCAGGGCAGCGAGAGCGTTACCCGCACCGCCTCCGGGTCGCGGTCGGCCAACTCGGCACCCCGCCGCAGATCGTCGAGTCGGTCCCGGAGTCCGTCGGGTGTGAAGTTCAGCGCGTGCCAGCCGTCGGCGAACCGCCCCGCGAGCTCGACCGCCTTCGGCCCCATGCCTGCGGCGTCGACCGGCGGCGCCGGGTCCGGTGCGTGACAGCGCAGCCGGAACCCGGAGAGGTCGAAGAAATCGCCGTCGTAGTCGACTGGTTCGCCCGAGAGCACCGCCTTGGTCACCTCGATAGCCTCGCGGGTGCGCCGCAGCGGGCGCTCGAACTCCTCGCCGTGCCAGTTCTCGATAACGGCCGGACCGGATGGGCCGACACCCAGCCGAAACCGGCCCTCGCTCGCCTCCTGGAGCGTGGCTGCGGTCTGGCCAAGCAGCGCCGGGGAACGCGAGAACACGTTGACGATACTGGTGCCGAGACCGACCGACTCGGTGTGCTCGGCGGCGAGCGTGAGCGTCGTGATTGCGTCCCGGCCCCAGGTTTCGGGAAGCCAGATCCGGTCGTAGCCTGCCGCCTCGGCGTCGGCGGCGAGTGAGATGATCGAATCCAGCGACGGCTGTGCGGCGACGGGAAGCGAGAGCTCCGTTACGGCGTTCATGGCTCACGGTGACAGGGAATGCACAAAAGGGTTGTCGGGTGTGTTCCGGAGCTATGTTAGAGGACCAGCGTCGGCGCGAGAGTACCGGCTGCGATGGCGGTCGACCGGCTGGTGACACGGTTGAACGGTCGATGAAACAGCGTTCGGTGAGCTCTGGCGGCCGGTACGCAGGCAGGCCTCGCGAGGACTACACCGGCGGCATCGAATCGGGAGCGTGACTCACGGTTGCGGGCCACGGGCCAGCCGGTGGGAGCCTATCTCAGTCTATCGGTTACCGACGGGTGGGTAATCGCTCTCTCCTCTCGACCGGCAGCTTCAGGAAGCCGCCGATGGATGCATCTGTATGACCCTATTCTGGCACCGACGGGACCTCCGGGTGAGCGATACCCGCGGGCTCACGGCGGCTGCGGAGGGCGGGGAGTCGGCAGCCCCGGTGTTCGTTTTCGACGACGCGGTACTCGAACACGGGAGCGATACTCGACTCCGGTTTATGCTCGATTCACTCGCGGAACTCCGTGAGGCGTACCGGGAGCGCGGGAGCGACCTGGTCGTCGCCCACGGTGACCCGGCCGACGTGTTGCCCGCACTCGCGACGGCGCTCGATGCCGATGCCGTCCACTGGAACGAAGATTACACACCCCTCTCGCGGGAGCGCGACGCGCGAGTCAGGCTCGCACTCGAAGACGCTGATGTCAAGCGCCGGTCCCACCACGACAGTCAGCTCCACGAGCCCGGCACGATCCGCACCAACGCGGGCGACCCGTACGCCGTGTACAGTTACTTCTGGAAGAAGTGGCGGGACCGCGAGAAACCCGACCCGTTCGGGAGGCCGAGTGGGGAGCGGCTCGCTGACACTGCGGCGTTGACTGCCGACGCACTTTCCGAGGACCCGGGAGTTAGCAGCGGGATGGTCGAGGAGTCGCTCCCGACTATCGAGGAACTGGGCTTCAGCGAACCCGAGGCCGACGTGCAGGCAGGGGGCACCGAGGCCGGCCGCGAACGCCTCGCGGCGTTCTGCGAGGGGCCGATTTTTTCGTACGAGGAGGACCGCGACTACCCGGTACGGGCGGGCAGTTCCCGGCTCTCACCGCATCTTCGGTTCGGGACCGTCGGGCTGCGGGAGGTGTACGCTGCGACGGAGTCAGCGATGGCCGAGGCCCGCAGCCGCGATGAAGGGGTGGAGGGGACGCCAGCACAGGACAGCGTCGAGGCGTTCCAGTCACAGCTGGCCTGGCGGGAGTTCTACACGCAGGTGCTCTACTTCAACCCTGACGTCGTGACGGAGAACTACAAGGAGTACGAGGCAGGAATCGACTGGCGAGAAGACGCCGAGGAACTGGCGGCGTGGAAAGCCGGCGAGACGGGCTACCCCATCGTCGACGCCGGGATGCGCCAGCTCCGAGCGGAGGCGTGGATGCACAACCGCGTGCGGATGATCGTCGCCTCCTTCCTGACGAAGGATCTGCTACTCGACTGGCGTGAAGGATACGCGCACTTCCGGGACCTACTGGCCGACCACGACACCGCCAACGACAACGGCGGCTGGCAGTGGGCCGCCTCGACGGGCACCGACGCCCAGCCGTACTTCCGCATCTTCAACCCAACCACGCAAGGCGAGCGCTACGACCCGGATGCGGAGTACATCAAGGAGTACATTCCCGAACTCCGCGGCGTCGACGCCGAGATAGTCCACCAGTGGCCGGAGCTTGACGACGACGAGCGCGAGCAGCTGGCGCCCGACTACCCGGCACCGATTGTCGACCACAGCGAGCGTCGGGAAGCGGCGCTTGCGATGTTCAAGCGCGCGCGTGGCGAGGAGCCTGAGGAGGCCTGAGACGCGACCCCAATCGCTTGCATGGTCATGGGGTCACCCGTGCGTTGCGGTATCCGTCGTCCCGAGAATCGTCTCGCAGTGGGGACACTGCCAGACGATGGGTTCCCCCCAGTCGGCGTCGATGAACGCGCGCTCGAGCTTCCGGACTTCCCGTTCGCAGGACGGACAGTTGGCCATGGGGTCGAGAGTAGATTCTCCGGCATTAACGTTTCCGTGAGGGGAACTGGCGCCGGTGTCCTTATCTCGCGGCGGACAAAGCTTCGAGCATGGGCCTCAGTATCGACGTGCTGCTGTTCGAGGGGTTCGACGAACTCGACGCGATCGCCCCGTTCGAAGTGTTCCAGAACGCTGCCGGCGCCGGCGCCGACTGCGAAGTCTCACTCGTCACGCGTGAGCCACAGGACCGGGTAACCGCCAGTCACGGCCTCGACGTCGGCGTCGACGGCCAGCTTGCAGAGCCGGGTGAGGCAGACGCTCCTGACCTGCTCGTCGTGCCGGGAGGGGGGTGGTCCTCAGGCGAAAATCGCGGCGTGCGCCGGGAGTACGACGCCGGTGACCTGTCGGAAGCCGTCGCTACTCACTTCGACGCCGGGGCGACCATCGCCTCCGTCTGTACGGGGGCGATGCTGCTGGAACGCGCTGGCATCCTCGGTGACAAGCCGGCGATCACCCACCAGTCCGCGGTTCCTGACCTTTCCGATGCCGGCGTGGAGGTGCCCGACAAGCGGCTCGTCGACGCCGGGGACGTCGTCACCGCCGGCGGCGTCACGAGCGGCCTCGACCTCGCACTCTATCTCGTCCAGCGTGAGTTCGGCGAGGCCATCGCCGACCAGGTGTCGACGGAGATGGAGTACGAGATGAGCGACGACATCCTGGTCAGGCGCTGAGCGCACGGCTACTCCCGGGCAATCATCGTCCACACGACGACGGCGGCGATGGCGGCGATGCCAGCCGTGATTGTCCAGCCCGTATCGTAGCCGGTGGCGTCGACGACCAGCCCGAACAGCGGCGGCGCCGAGAGCCCACCGAGGTTGATGGCGGTCTGGCCGCCTGCAGTCGCGGCGCCGACCTCGTCGTCGTCGACGAGTGCGGTCATAGTGGCGTAGTACACGCCCGGGAACCCCAGGATGAACAGCCCGAGAAAGCCGAAGGCCACCCACGAGACAGCCGTTGACTCGGCAGCGACAACCACGAGAAAGCCGACCGCCGAGAGCGCCGCTTGTGCGGTCAGAACGAGTGCGGGGCCGCGAGCCGGGCGACCGGGGAGCCGGTCGGCGAGTTCGCCGCCGACGAGGCGGCCCGCGCTCCCGGTCACCTGAATCGTCGCGAGGACGGCGCCCGCGATGCCCGCGGCCGCGCCGACGGACTCCGTGACGTGGAGCACGGTGTAGCCGGTCGTGGTGAACACCGCCGCCCCGAGGAAGAACCCCGAGACGATCAGTCCCTTGTACGCGGGGTCGTCGAGCAGGCCGCGGACGTCCGGGAACGAAAGTTCGCCCTCGCCGGGTTTCCCCGTGTAGCGCCACGCGGTGATTCCGGAGATGAGGACGGCGAACACCCCGGCCACGAGGAAGCCGGCCTGCCAGCCAAAGCGGGTGGCGCCGATGCCGGTGATGAGCAGCGCTGCGAGCGCGCTGCCGGCGGTGACGCCCACCTGTTTGACGTTCATCGCAAGCGCCTCTCGGCCCACAGGGGCGACGACGACAGCCGCCCGGTTCGTCGCCGGCATCGCCGCGGCGTAGGCGAGGCCGACGAACACCAGCGCGCCGAGCAGGACTGGGAACGAGCCGGCGAGACCGACCAGTCCCATCCCGGCGGCCAGGGCCAGTAGCCCGTACACCATCAGCGGGCGCTCACCGAACGCGTCGGCCGCGGCACCAGTCCCGAACAGCAACGCGGTGTAGCCGAGCATCACCGCCGTGATAGCTAACCCGGTCACCGCTCGCGAGACGCCGAACGTCGACCGAACGAACGCCGTTGCCGCAAAGATGGTGTAGAAGCAGAGACTCGCCGTCAGTTGCCAGCCAGTCACCAGCGAGACGCCGCGCCACGACATTACCACGTCCTCAACACCCACCACATAAGTCGGTAACTCTCTCGGAACCTGGCGTCAGGCGACAGAACAGACCGGCTTCGCTTGGCACACGCTAACAGTCGGCTCAGCAACCTTTAACATGAACCGCTCCACAGTTTCCGATGGTGAATTCACTATGAGCGATTACGAACTTCCGCCGCTTCCGTACGACTACGACGCGCTCGAACCGTCCATCAGCGAGCAGGTGATGACCTGGCACCACGACACCCACCACCAGGGCTATGTCAACGGCTGGAACAGCGCCGAGGAGACCCTCGCGGAGAACCGCGAGGCGGGTGAGTTCGGCTCTTCGGCCGGCGCCATCGGCGACGTGACCCACAACGGCTGCGGGCACATCCTCCACGACCTGTTCTGGCAGAACATGGGCCCGGACGGCGGCGACGAGCCAACCGGTGCGCTCGCCGACCGTATCGAGGAGGACTTCGGCAGCTACGACGCCTGGAAGGGCGAGTTCGAGGCTGCAGGCGGCGCCGCTGGCGGCTGGGCGTTGCTGGTCTACGACAGCTACAGTAACCAGCTTCGCAACGTCGTGGTGGACAAGCACGACCAGGGCGCACTCTGGGGCAGTCACCCCATCCTCGCGCTGGACGTCTGGGAGCACTCCTACTACCACGACTACGGTCCGGCACGCGGCGACTTCATCGAGGCGTTCTTCGAGGTAGTTGATTGGGAAGAGCCCGCGGCACGCTACGAGCAGGCCGTCGAGCTCTTCGAGTAAGCGAGTCGAGAACACGGAGCAGAACGCTTCGACCACCCTGCTTTTCTTTCGGCCGACCCGGG
>NZ_JAZKRY010000033.1:0-28970 GCF_036626355.1 Halolamina sp.
CACTAGACGAAATCGTCGATCTCACGCGTGACCCGGTCCAACACCGCAGGAACCGCCCGAGCGAGATGTGTCGCACTCGCGAAGGCTGCGACGAGATTCACGACGTCCCGTTGGTCGGGCTCGTTTTCGCGTTCCGTGATCTGCACGACGATGTAGCTGCTCTTGGCAACGGCGTCCCATGCAGGCATCGCCAGCAGTGTCGCCAGCACTGACGGCTCGAGCGACTCCGTCCGCTCCAGTTCGTCGAGGGCGGTTTCACGATGCTGGGTCACGGCCGACACAGAATCGGGCATCCCGTATCTCCCGTCCCGTATCGCGGCCACTGCAGTCGACAGCGCGACAATCGCGACGAGCGCCTGCCCGCCGCGGATGACGGCCTGTGCATTGTCGCCGCGATGGTGGGCTGTCTCAGCGTCATCGATACGGCGGATGACGAGTCCCTGCAACTGGGTGAAGAGCGCCGCCGCCGGCAACCGCTCGATATCTCGGTCGAAATCCGACGGGTCCGCATCGTCGTCGAGATATGGGGCGACCTGCTTTCGGCTCACGGAGGTGATCTCCTCGAGCCGTGGTGCCAGAACCGAGAACGCAGTTCGGTATCCCGGCCCCGCCGTGGAGGTCGACTCCTGAAAGGCCTCGTGAAGGCCCGTGAGGTCATCGAGCTCCGCGCGGGCCCGTTCGAGTTCGTTGACGAGACGTCCAACTCTGAAGACACTCGCTGTCGGGTCATCCGGGAAGCTCCAGCGCGGCGCAAGATACCGCCGGCAGGTGGTCCGCAACCGTTCGAACTGATAGTTGACCGCCAGTGCC
Source organism: Halolamina sp. (assembly GCF_036626355.1). GTDB lineage: Archaea > Halobacteriota > Halobacteria > Halobacteriales > Haloferacaceae > Halolamina. The sequence continues at coordinate 811 of NZ_JAZKRY010000033.1, forward strand.
TCCACACTGTCGACGCCGGGGTAGGACCATTCCGCCTCGAACGCGAAGAGGTCCCGACGGATCTCCTCCCGTCGAGACTCGAGCGTTGCTGCGTCGATGTCGCCCGCGGCCGCATGGTAGGCACCCCACACGTTCGCGACGGTACTCCGGATGTAGCGCCAGTGGCCGAGTCGGTCCAGCGGCGTCGGCACCGCATCCGGCCCGTCTCGAAGCCCCTCAACCGCTTGCTCCCGTTCCTCGGCGAGTCGCTCTGACATCTTCCCGTTCGGAAACGACGGCTCGGTCGGCACGTCGTCGAGCAGCGTTTGGGCTCGCTCTCGGTGATGGGCAGTCAGTTGGTCCGGAACGGGCCCGGCATACGCACTCGGTCGTTCGGGAAGGGCTGTCAGAACCGACTGGGGGAGCTCTTCCGGATCGAAGCCGAGTTGGGGCTCCTCCTCACCGCCGAGTGGGAGCGAGGAACAGCCCGCGAGCGCAGTCACGAGGGCCGCAGTGCCGCCGGCGAGAGCACGACGGCGTGTCGTTGCGGTGGCGTCCGAGGCTGACTCAGCGCAATCGACGTGCTCGTCACGTGTAGACCTACGCATCGGTTCGCCCCTCCGTTTCGTTCGATGGTGTGACTGGATAGGGCCGTTCACGACAGCGTCGGCTCCACGAGGAGCCGGAGCTACTGACGTTGTCGCCCGGGAAGGGGAGTCGAATCGCGATGGCGACCGTATCCTCTGCCTCGGCGTCGCACTCGACAGCGGCTGGTCGTGGTTCGGAGCAGAAGGACGTGTAGTACCCCTCCGGTTCCCGGCCGACGCTCAACAACCGAACTGTGTCACATTCGGGGATTATCCTGGAGTGAAGCGAAACCGAGCCGGCCTCGAAATCAGTCGACGTGACGAACCCGTTCACCTCCGCGGCGGCCTCGCTCTCGGGTGCGAACGTGAGCTCCGAGAGGTCGTCCGTCGACGTGACGTAGATTCGGCCTCGGCGGGCCCGGTTGTGGTCTTCGGGTCGCTCATCCCGCCAGAACAGTGGCTCGTCCCCCGCATCACGGACCTTTCGCATCGTGAAGTCCGTGACCTGGGAGCGAGGGTTCCAGCCGGGGTCCGGTTCCGCAGAGAACCCACTCTCACCGCTACAGCCGGCAAGCGTGACCGTTGTACCAGTCGCCAGCGCGTAGAGGGCGCGGCGTCGGGACCAATCTGGCATCGTGTAAGCGTATGAACGTGTGTCCAAAAGAAATTGTGTCCGTCTGTGGGTGACCTGCCTCCGACCCGCAGTGTGAACTGGTCCCCAGACAGTTGTTCCTGTAGTGATTGAATACGTCTCGCTCACCGGCTCCGACCATCCCCCGAGGCCGTCGGTGCAGTCGCCCAAGACCGTGTCACTGTCGGCCTGCCGGAGGAGACCCGCGAGCGACTGCGCCGGTCGCGCAAGCGGGTCGAGCAGCTTGTCGCTTCCGGGGTCGACGCGCTCGCTCTCGTACGCGAGGCGGTCGGTATCCGGGAGTTCCTGGCCGAAGGCGACGATATCGTCGGCGATGGGCTATCAGTCGCCGTCGCCATGAGAGAGGCGGTCGATTCGGCCGCTGGGGAGACGGCGTTACTGACTGCGCGAAACACGTTTCGGAGCTGACCCAGCGCCAATGGTCGGTCCTCGTGGCGGCCATCGACGCCGGCTACGACGAACTCGCCGCGGCACCGAGCCTGCCAGACTGACGAATAACGGCGTTCCCCTGTGCGTTCGAGACTGCTTCTCGACCGGTCGGAACAAGTTCAGGTAGCCGTAACGTGGTCCTGGTTCACAAACAGTTATTCTTGTGCCACTGTCTCATTGCCTATGCGCTACGTAGATTGTGGGACGTTCTACGATGGGACCGGAACCGACGTGATCGAGGACGCTCGAATCCTGATCGAAGACGGCCGAGTAAGCGACGTTGGCACGGTCGAGGATCTCGCTGTCCCGGATGACGCCGAACGGATCGATCACTCGGGCGAGTTCGTGCTGCCTGGGTTCGTCGATACGCACATTCATCTCCGCGGGAACCGGGAGATGGATCCGTTCACCCGAGTCGTCGAACACGACCGACCGGCGCTGAGAGCCGCCCGCGGGACCGTCGATCTACAGACGCTGGTCGAAAGCGGGTTCACCACCGTGCGTGACGTCAGTAGTGACATCGGCATCGGACTCCGAGACGCGGTTGCGGAGGGTGAGATCCCCGGCCCGCGGATCTACACGAGCGGGAAGGGGTTCTCACAGACGGGCGGGCACGGTGACTCGCACTACCTCCCGTATCGCTGGGTCGAATCGGAAGACGACCCGAGCGTCGTCGACGGGCCGACCGAATGCCGACGTGGTGCCCGTCGGCGTATCCGGCAGGGGGTCGACCTGATCAAGCTCTCCTCGACTGGCGGTGTGCTCTCCGAGAAAGACGAACCGTACCACAGCCAGTTTACGGCCGAGGAGGTCCAGGCGTTCACCGAGGAAGCCCACCGGGTCGACATCCCGGTTGCGGCCCACGCACAGGGGGCACCCGGCATCAAGAACGCACTCCGAAACGGGGTCGACACGCTCGGAGAAGCTGTCTGAGCGGGTAGCCGTCACTTTATCAGTGATGACGCACCAGTACGACAGGAATGTCGGACTTTCTCGATGCGGCCGTCTCCGCCTTTCTCGGCGTCGACGACGCCACCCTCCTCGCGACCTCACAACTCGACCCGATTCCGGACGAGGTGGAGCCACCACTGGTTGCGGAAATACGTGACCGCCTCGAAGCATACGATTCGTTGGTCACCGACGACGGGACCGTCCTCCTCCCGCTCCACGAGGCTGATTCAGCGGAACTGAGCGGCGAGTACGTCGAGTACCGCGAGGGCGGGCTCGCACCGTCGTACATCTACAACGACGGGCACGCTGGGAAGCGGACGCGCCTGGACCCCAGCGTGATCGACGAAACGATGGTCGGCTGGCGGCTCCGCTTCTGGAGCGACGTGTTCGAGCCGCCAGGGGCGCCGTCCTACAGCGGCGAGGAGGGCTCGGAAACAGCCGTTCGAGCCGAGCCAGTTCACACCATGGACGCCGACGAACGGGGAGCCTTCGGCGACGAGCTCGTCGCGTCCGTCGAGGCGCTGCGCGAACGCGACCGCGCGGACACGCGGGAGATGCTGGCCGAGCGCGGCTACCGGCACGTCTCCCGCTCGGACGGCGGAATCCAGGAGACGATCTACACCGGTCGGCGGGTGACGGAGTCTCACGGAACGGTGGACGTGTTCGCCGTCCCCGAGGACGATGGCCGGATGCATCTCGACATCACCGGGCAGTACGACATCTATCCGGGCGCCGAGGTGCTCGTGCTGCCGAACCCCGACGCATCCGACGTCTGGGTCGATACCGACGACACGCCGTTCCCGGTCGAGGCGAGGGTCGCGACCGTCGACGACCGGGCTGTCGGGCTCTCGTTCATCGACGACCGCTCGCCCGGCTACGAGGAACTCCGCCGCTATCTCCAGGACGACCGCGCGGTGTTCTGCGTCCTCGCGCTACTCAACGGCGTGCCCTACGACCGGGAGCGGGCCGGAATCGAGGCCGTTCAGGACTCGGCCGAGAAGTGGGACGTCCTCACCGGCCAGCGACCGCTGGGGTTCACCCCGGGGTTCACCGTCGGCCTGGACACGGGTCTCGCGCTGAACGAGTTCCAGGAGGCTGCCGCGGCACGCGCGCTCCGGGCGCGGGACGTCTACTGTATCCACGGCCCACCCGGGACCGGGAAGACCCGGACCTTGATGGCGATCATCCAGCAGGCCGTCGCCGATGGCCAGCGCGTGCTCGCTTGCGCGCACTCGAACCAGGCGGTCGACAACCTGCTCGTCGGCGCCAGTTCGGCCGAGGAACCCGACCCGGGGACGCTGCATGCGATGGTTGTCGACGGCGACGGAGGTGACGACGCTGACGATGACGCCGACGCTATCGATATCCGTCGCGTCGGGCATACCGAGAGCGACCTCATCGACGACCAGTACACCGACGGCGTCGTCGCCGCCGCGGACGTGGTCGGCGCGACGACGAGCATGGCCAGCCAGTTCGACCCCGACGAGTTCGACATCGCCGTGGTCGACGAGGCGACCCAGGCGTCGATCCCCGCGACGACGATTCCCTACGCCTGTTCGGAGCGGCTGGTGCTCGCCGGCGACCACAAGCAGCTGCCGCCGTTCGCCTCGGACGAACTCGACCAGCGGGAGGCGGAGGTCTCGCTGTTCGAACACCTGTTGGAGACGTACGACGACGGCGCCCGGACGATGCTCCGCCGGCAGTATCGCATGCACGAGGAGATCGTCACGTTCCCGAACGAAGCGTTCTACGAGGGGAAACTGGAGACGGCTGAACGGAACCGGGACCGGACGGTCGACGGATTCGATCCGCTCGTCGCCGACGACGTGTCCGAGGGCGAGGAGCATACCTCGGGGAAATCCTACCGGAACCCGGCGGAGGCCGATATCGTCGCGGACGAAGTCGAGCAGCTACGTGAGGGAGGGGTAGCCCAGTCGGATATCGGCGTCATCACCCCCTACACCGGACAGATCGGCTGCATTCGGAATGCGCTCGCCGGGGTCGACCAGCGAACGAAGGACATCAAGGTCAACACCGTCGACTCGTTCCAGGGTAGCGAGCGGGAGGTGATCTTGCTTTCGCTGGTCCGCTCGAACGACCGGAACGGGTCGGGCTTTCTCACCTTCGGCGATGAGGGCAAGCGCCGGCTCAACGTCTCGTTGACACGGGCGAAGCGACGACTGGTAGTTATCGGGGACTGGGAGACGCTCGGGACAGTTGGTTCACACCGGGCCGCTGAGGAGTCCTGTGCGGACGTGTATGCAGCGCTCGGGGACCATCTGGGCGTTTAGAACTCGCTGTCGATTTCGACAGCAGTGGGAACTTCGTCCGTCTGGTGGCTCCTCACGCGTTACTGGGCGCTGGGAGCAGGACGTAACAGCCCGTGGCGAGTGCGGCCAGCACCGCCAGCAGGAGAAAGGCGGCGTCGAACAGCTCCGCATCGGCGAACAGTCCGACGACGACCGCGCCCATCGACGACACCCCGGTGAACACTGTTCGAAGGAGCCCGTACCCGCCACCGCGGATCTCCTCCGGAAGCGCCGCTGCGAGATACGCCGTCGCCACTGGTGTGGCCCCCCGCTGGGTCCCGAGGAGAACGACAGCCGCTGCGAGGAACACGAACCGACCCGACAGAACCAGTGCGACGAGTAAGAGCACGTAGACGCCCGTGATCGCAATCAGCACGACGCGCTCGTTGGTCTCGTCCGAGAGTCGGCCGGCGATGGGTTGCATCACCGCGGCGACGGCAAACAACCCCCCGTAGAGCAGGGCTGCCGTACTCCCGGCGATGCCCTTCACCGAGATCAGATACGTCGTCAGGAACGCGGTCATCCCCTGGAACGTAAAGAACGTTAGCGTCACGCCCGCGGTAACGAGGAGGATCTCGCGAGTCCGGAGCTGGACGAGCACCCGCGGCAGCAGTTCCCGGACGGACTGTCGGTCCTCGTCCGCGCCAGTTGTGCCCCCGGGAATCGCGATCCAGAGCGCGAGAAACGCAACTGCGAATATCGGGATCGCCATCCCGAAGCCGAACCGCCAGCCGATCGCTGCTGCGATCACCCCGACCGCCGCAGGGAGAAGCGCCGCACCGATGTTGCCCATCGCCATCACGAGCCCGATCGCAGTACCGCTGCTCTCGGGGAACTCCCTGGAGAGGAGCGTGACTCGCGGCGTGGCGAACAGCCCCCCGACGATGCCGAACAGCCCACCGCTCACCACGAACGCGAGAAAGGATGGCGAGACCGCGAACGACGCTGCTGTCAGGCCGCCGAGAGCCATCGATGCCACCAGCATCCACCGCTCGCCCACCTTGTCGGTCAGCAGGCCGGCAGGGAACTGACACACGCCATAGACCAGCCACATGACCGTCACCGCGATACCCGCGCCCGTGTTGCTCAGCGCGAACTCCGCCTTGATGTTGGGGAGCACCGCCGGGACCGTGAGCATCGTCCCGACGACGAGGAACCACCCAACTGCGACGGCGACGATAGACCATCCCCGGCCGTCTCCGTGTAGGTCGGCGACGGTCCGTCGAAGTTGGTTCTGGATGGTGTTACTCATCTCCGAGTGCTTGCCCCCACCCGAGGTGAGCGGGACTGTTGCTGTGGCAGAATCCCCACGACGGGAAATGTGCATGGGTTACGACAAACCGCACCGCTTTCCGGCCCGACGGCACAGCGTCCGTCGCCCGAGCCGACGCGACGGAGCGCCTATCGGAGTTCCGGGATGACCTCCTCGGCGAACAGCGTTGCGCCCTCGGTGCCCGGGAAGTCGATAAACTCGACCACGACCTCGTCGATGCCGATTTCGCGGTACCGCTCGATATCCGCGACGATCTGCTCGGGGGTGCCAACGAGGTGGTGCTCGCTCTCGTCGAGGTTCTCCTCTTTGAACATGGGGACCTCCTCGAGCAGTTCCGCAACCGCGTCTTCGGTCTCCCGAATCACACACCGCGCGAACCAGGATTTCTCGATGGCGTCGTAGTCGGTGCCGTAGGTCTCACAGTGGTCTTCGAGCACCGAGAGCTTCCCCGCCATCAGCTCCAGGGAGCCCCAGTAGTTCCAGCAGTCCGCGTGCTTGGCCGTGATGCGCAGCGTGAACTCCTCGCCGCCGCCCCCAACCATGATGGGCGGATAGGGCTCCTGAACCGGATGGGGTTTACAGACCGCCTCGTCGACGGAGCAGTAGTCGCCGTCGTAGCTGAACTCGTGGTTCGTCCACAACCCCTTCATGATCTCCAGGGTCTCCTCGAGTTCACGGAGCCGGTCCGGCGCCGCGGGCCAGTCGTAGCCGTAGGCTTTGGCCTCGTCGTCCTTCCAGCCGGCGCCCATCCCCAGTTTGAGTCGCCCGTCGCTGATCTCGTCGATGGTGGCCACCGTCTTCGCGAGGAACGGTCCGTGTCTGAGCGGGTTGTTGATCGTTTTAGGGTAGAGATACACGTCCTCGGTCTCGACGGCCAGCGCCGCCAGCGTCGTCGTCGCCTCCATAGTTCCGGCGCCGCCGCCCGTCATGATGTGGTCCGGGACGGCCAACCCGTCGTATCCCAACGCCTCGATGTCCAACCCGAACTGCCGCTGGTCGGCCCAGGAGATGGCGTCGGTAAACGGCATGGTCGAGTATTCGGAACTCCCGACACTGGTCGGAACGTTAACAGCGAATTCCATGTGAACAACTGCCCGCCGAGCCGGTAAATACCTTCACGCCGCTTTCGACGGCGCGAGTTGGTGAGACGAGCCGACGACGCGATACGACGAGACGAACGAGCGACGCGAACCGACGGCCCGAGCCGGAATGATTACCTCGACGTGAACACCGCGTCGTCGAGTTCGACGCCGATACCGGGCTCGGTCGGAATCTCGATCTCGGCCGCAACCGGAAGAGTCGGATCTGTCGGGTCCTCGGCGGTCAGCCCGGTACAGAGCTCCGCACCTGCGGAAAGATTGTCGAGCACCGCTGCCACGTGGAGATTGGCCGTGGCGTCGAGGGAGGTCCCGAAGGCGCTGACCACGGTAACGCGCATCTCTCGCCGGGCCGCCAGCCGGGCCATCTCCGTGATTCTGCGGAGCGACCCAGCCTTCGCCAGCTTGAGGTGACACCCGGCGACTGCGTCGGGGTGCTCGACAACGTCGTCGGGGCCGGCGAAGGATTCGTCGGCGTACACCGGAATTCCGGTTTCTTCCCACAATCGCTGCATGTCGTTGATGCGGTGGGTCGCCACTGGCTGCTCGATGTACTCGATGCGGTCTGGCTGGGCCAACCGCTCGACAACCTCTTTGGCCCGGTAGTAGCGGCGCCAGCCGGTGTTGGCGTCGACACGAACCACCCCGTCGTCGGGGAGTGCCGCAGTGACAGCGTTGATACGCGCGACGTCGCCGTCCGCGTCCCCATCAGCTTTGAGTTTGAAGCTCCGGAACCCGTCCGCCGCCGCCTCGGCGACGCGTTCGGCGGCGGCCTCCGGCCGGAGCGCCGGAATCACCTGCGTGGCGGGGACTGTGTTCCGGATACGGGTGCCAAGCAGCGTCGAGAGCGGCACGCCCGCCTGCCTGGCCGAGAGGTCCAGTAGCGCCATCTCGACCGCGGCCTTCGCGCCAGGAGCACCGGGGAACGCGTCGATGAACTCGTCGATACCGGCGAGCGCGTCTTCCAGGGTCTCTCCCGTCACCTTGGGGGCGAGATACCGGTCGACGACTGTGCGGAGCCCCTCACCCACGTCCCCGGTGAACCAGGGAAGGGCGGTCCCCTCGCCGTACCCGATATGTTCGGTATCAGTTCGAACACGGACGAACAGGTGTTCGGTCCCGCTGTGGGATTCGTAGCTCACCGGGAACGACGACTCGAAGGGAATCGTTCGGCTAACCGCGTCGATCTCGACGATCTCCATCTAACGCCGGCATCTATCACGGGCACCAGCATAAACATTCGTCGTATGTTACCAGCGCGCACACCTCTCAACTATTCTGTGGGGCACCGCCTCATCGGAGTGAGTGCCGCGGCGGCGTGTCTCTCGTTGTCGGCCGTCCGGGACGCCTCTTCGTGCTCTCAGAGTGATTACTGCGAGTCTGTCCCGCCGTGACCATCCGTGTCGGTGATGGGAGCCCCTGACCCGGCGGCGTTCGACACCGTCGATGCACCGATTCGCCGTAATCACTATCAGGCGGATGGAGATGTGCGTGGCCGACCACCCACCGGAACCACTCCTCCGCACGCCGCTCGAGCATTACCACCCAGCCTCCGTCACCAACGCCTCGATGATGTTGAGGACCGGCGTCACCCAGTCCACGATTTCTGCAATGTTCACCACCTGCTCCTCCTCGAGCGTCCGGGAGCTGGCAGCTGAAGACGGATCGACGTGGAAGTCACAGCGCCACCGGCCACCATCGGTGTTTTTCACCGTTGCCGTGACCGTCTGGGCTCGCTCGTGGGGGATGGAAACAGACGCCGCCGACGGCTGTCTCTGCCGTCGAGAGCCGTTTCCCTCCGATGGGTCGGCCTGGTCGACACGCTCCGTGAAGAGGTCGATCGAGATCTCCGACACCCGTGCGTTACCGTCAGTGGCCGTTCCGTTCGTCACCATATCGAAATAATGGGGCCTCACCGCCAAGAGGGCTGTTCGGGTCGTTCCAACCCGTTCCGGCCAGTCCGTGTTACCAGTAAACCACCAGACTGCGACGTGTCTCAATCGGTTCCGACCGGCGTTCCGGACGACTCGGCGAGTTCGTAGGTTTTCCCGTCCGCACCGCGCTCGGTCGTGATGAGGTTGTAGTGTTCCAGCTTCGGCAGGTGGCTCTTCCGGAGCGCTCGGAGGGTGATCGGGTCGGGATGCTCCGATTCGTACCGGTCGTACAGCTCTTTCTGGATGAGCGGCCCCCAGCGCTCGATACACTCGTAGAGCACGCGCTGATGGTGGTTCAGCTTCGAGATGGTTTTCTGGCGAACCTCCGCTTCGGCGCTGAGAACGGAGTCCTCGACGAGCCGTTCCGGGATCGTCGAGAGCCCCTCGTGGTCCGCTTTCCGGGCAGCGACGCGGAGCGCGGTGATCGCCCGCCGGGCGTCGCCGTCGACGAGTTCGGCGATCCGGCGGAGCGTCTCCCGCTGCACCGCACCCTGCTCGAGCCCGTGGCTGGCACGGCGGTCGAGAATCTCCGTCACGGTGTCGGCGGTGTATCGGTCGAACTGCACGCGGTAGCCCACCGAGACGCGGGAGTGAGTCCGGTCGTCGAGCCTGGCGAGGAGGTCGACCTCGCGGTTGGCGATGCAGATCCAGGCGAGCCCCCGTATCGAGTGCAGGTCGTACAGCGTATCGGGGTCCTGGAGCTGGTCGACCTCGTCGATAATCAGCACGCTCGGGGAGTCCAGTTCGGTCTGCAGCGTATCGATCACGTCACGAGCGGGGGCGTTTTTCGGAATCGCGGCGCCGACGAGGTTCTTCGCGGTCCGCTCGAGCACGCCCGAGCGCGTGTAGTCCTTCCAGCAGTTGACGTAGGCGGTCGGCACGTCGAGTACCTCGCGCCGCAGTTCACGAACCGCAGCGCGGGCGACCGTGGTCTTCCCGGCGCCGGAGGGGCCAAAGAGGAAGCAGTTCTCGGCACGGACCCCGTCCTCGATCGGCGCGAGCGCGTCAGTGACCTCGTTCATCTGGGAGTTCCGACCGACGATCTCTCGGGGGAGGTGTTCGTCGTCGAAGACGGTCCCGTCTCGCAGCATCTACTCAGGGGTGTGTCGGGTGACGTGTTAAGTGGAACCCCTGGTGTTCCGGACGGTTCCGAACGGATCCGAACAGTTCTGAGCTGTTCCGATTGGATCCCAGTGGTTCCGGACCGGTTCGCCGTACTGAGTTGCTGGCGCTCACTGGTTGACGCCTCCGTACGCCGAGACCGAGCCATCCACCCGATCGGCGAGAGACGCCTCGATCTCCGCCGCTCGAAACCCGACCGGTGCGAGCACGGACTCCGCAACCCGCACGAGCTGGTCCCGGTAGAACGCCGCGTCGTACGACTCGGGGCGCTCGTGAAGCAGCGAGACGCGCTCACGACCGCGTTTCTCGTCGTCGACGACGACGTAGGCCACGTCCTGACCAGAACGCTTGTCAAGCCCGAGGTCGGCGGCGCGTTCCAGGGCGGCGACGTTCTTCGTCGACTGGCTGTACTCCTCGACGCGCTTGGAGACGCGGTTCGTGATCGCCAGCTGCTCGGGCGACACATCACCCCGAGAGAGCGCAGCAATGTGGCGTTGGAGGCGATCACAGACTGCCTCGGGGGACCGCGTCCGGGCGAGCGCCTGGATCAACTCCAGCTGCACCGCCTCCAGAAACGGCGGCGTCGAGCGCTGTCGAGCCTCGATTCCCCGCCGTTTGTAGCTCGACTCCTCGTCGACAGGCTCGCCGGCCCGCTTACCGAAGTAGCGAGTCAGCGCGCCGGCGTCGTCGTTCCGGCGCGGGCAGAACGCCAGCCAGTCGTATTCGGCCTCGTACTCGAGCCGAATCCCGGTTGCCTCGGTGATATCGCGGGCGACATCGTGGAGATCTGTCTGGTCGCGGTTGTCCATCGGCGTGACCCAGAGCGAGTCGACGATACCGTGGACGACGCGCCAGCCGTCCGCTTCGAACTGCTCCTTCGCGTCGAGGATGATCTCTCTGGCGAAGGCGTTGATGGCCTCGTGGCACTCGATGCGGCCGAACTTCGCGTTCGAGAACCCCTGATAGCCGAAACAGGAGACGAGAATCCACTTGATGGCGTCGGATTTCCCCTCCAGCGCCGGGATATCACCGGTTCCGTTCCGGATTCGCTCCTTGATCCCGTCCCGGTCGTCGATGAGCGGCTGTAACACGTCCGGGAGATACCCCTCGTCGGGACAGATGCTGTAGCCGAGCCCGGGGACGTCCTCGCGCTCGGGGTGACAGTCACAGCAGACGGTCTCGGGTGAGATGTTCCGGCTGCACATGATGTTGGGGTAGAGACTCGAGAAATCCAGTTCGTGAACGCCCTCGTGGAGTCCCACGTCGGGCGCGAACGTGAACCCGCCGCGGTCGGCGGCCTCGAGCGTCCGGGCGCTCTTGAAGAACTCCGGGCGCCACGCACGCCACGGCACCAGCACGTCGCGGGCCATCGCCTCCCGAATCTGGATTGCGGTGAGGATGTTCCCGATGCTCGCCCACGACGCTTCCTGCAGCGGCTTGCGAGAGTTCTCGACCAGGTAGAGGAGCCCGGCGATGTTCGTCTCCGTGAGGAAGAATGCGTTCGACGCGTCGACGAGCGCGCGTCCAGGGACGGTGTATCGGGCTGGCGAGTGGCCGACCTGCCCGTAGCTCTCGTAGGTGCTCGCTGCGGCGAGCTGGGTGTAGCCGGGCCGGCGGCCGAGACGGTACGCGTCGTCGCCGACGGCGTCGAACAGGGTGGGAACCAGCTCCCCTGTCGAGACCTGTAACACGTCCGGGTCGGCCCCCTCGACGACCGCCTCGACACGGCGCGCAACTGTCGCTGGCTCGCCCTCGACCGTTCGATCGTCACCCGACGGCGGCGTCACCGTCACGGACTCGAGCCCGGTCGCGAACGTCGTCGCGGGCGTCGAGAGCGAGAGTACGGTCGGCGACCGACTCGGGGTCGGGTCGGTATCGGTTTCGAGACAGTACCGGAACTGCGGCGACATGTCGACGTTGAAACAGCGGAACGCGCCGGGGCGTCCGACCTGGGCGACTGTCGATGCCAGCGTCGTGATCATCGAGGGCTCCGTTACCTCGATCGCGAGCATCTCCGTCGCGTCGTATCGCCACCCGGGACGGTGCCGTTCGTGTGTGACCTGGGTCACTGCCGGGTGGGCGGCGATAGCCGCTTCGATTCGGGATACGGAGTTCCCCGCTGTCGCCGCGACGTAGAACCGGGGGCGGTAAGTTACGGGTTTGGCCTCGGCACCCGTCTCGGTCAGCGACCACTCGACGGCCGTCTCCGGCCCGGTGAACTCGACTGTGTACACCATCCTCAGGGGTCCGAGTCCGTGAGTGCTGCTTCGAGTTCGGCGATCCGTCGCTCCTGTGCGAGGAGCACCGAGACGAACACGAGGTCGAGCGCCCGTTCGGTGTTCTGGTAGCCAGCCGCATCGGCGTACGTCGCAGCATGCGTCCAGAGCCGGTCGAAATGCGCTTGATCGCGGTGGCGTAGTGCGCGTCGGTACGCCGACCACCCGTCTTCGAGGTGACGGAGGCTGTCACGGTACGTCGGGTTAGTTCGGCCCACTGGCCACCACCTCTCGGGGAACCGTCGCCGTGTCGTGAAGCGGCTGGCGCGCCTGGAGCACGTCCTGCCAGAACGCGAGCGTCGTCTGGACCAACTCGCCCTCGAGCGGATAGACCAGCGTCTGGAACTCGTCGCCGACGAAGCGCGGCCCCATCGGCGTCTCACAGAACTGGATGATCCGCGTCGCAGCAGCCTCGACCGGGTCGGCGAACTGATCCGCCTGTGTACGCGTACAGAGGACGGGAATCTCGTGGGCCCGTGCGACCCCGGCGAGTTGTGCGAGCGCACGCGTGAGCATCGTCCGACCGTCGCCGCCCTGCACGTCGTCGTCGCGGTATCGGGCGTCGAGTTCCGGGAGCACGATGACGGCAGTTCCCTCGTCGACCTGTGCGGGGAGGGCGCCGATGAGCGCGGTATGCTGATAGGAGGTGAACCCCCGAGCGACGTCGATGCGGTCCAGCACGCGGCGGTCCGGGACGATTTCGGCGAGCGAATCGGTAGTGCAGTGCCGGCCGGTCCCGACCCAGATCGCGCTCCCGCTTTCGAGCAGGAGTCGGTCGACGGCGAGGCTCTGTAGCGGGACTCTGTGGGCAGTGTCCGTCTCGACGAGTGTCAACCCCGGTTCGAGCGTCGGCAGTTCGGGTATCGCGTCCGATTCGGTGTTCATACACGAGGGTTCGGGCTCCGTCCCAAAGGGAGCGAGCCACGAGCGGAGTGAAAGTGGAGCGCCCCGGATGCGGGGTGGGGGTCCCGAGTGAATGTGAAGGGAATGCTCGGAGCTGACGCCCTGTAATAGATTGATTTCGAGCGCGTGTCACGCCCCCGGTGGGAGAACCACCACCCGTGGTTTCTCACCTCATCGCCGTCCCGGTCCTTCTGGGCACGCTCGGACTCGTCGGTCTCGACACCGGCTGGAACCGCTGGCGGATCCACGGCCACATCGCGGACGTGACGACGTGGAGCGATTCGAGAACGCTCAGCTGGGTCCCCTCGATGGCTGCGACACCAAACTGATAGAGCAGGGCGTAGAGCAGTATCACCACGGCGGTGCCCAAGAAATAGGGTCCTACTCGTCGGGCTGGGCTTGTCGTGGAGGGAGCCACACAGCCTGGGAGATACAATCCGCCGACCCGCGGTCGCCCAAGAGCTTTGCCGCCCGAGCCACCAGGGACGACCATGAGCCGAGACGTAACGCTGGACGCCACCGGTCCGCGCTATCTCGACGAGGGGGATATCGATCCGGAGAAGGGGGATATCGCCATCTGTCGATGCGGGCTCAGCGACGAGTTCCCCTTTTGCGACGGCTCCCACCGGCAAACAGCGGACGAGGGCGACGGCGTGTTCCGCTACGTCGACGGCGAGCGTCGCCGTGTCGCAAGCGTGACGTTCGGTGATGGGGAGACCATCGAGTACGAGATTCCGGAGGACGAAAACGAGCATGACGATGATTCCGGCGAGGAAAACAGCTAATCCGTCGCCGCCGATGCTTGTCGACCGAGCGTTTTAGTCCGATGGCGGTCGGATAAGCGCTTGTGTATCGTCCTGGCCACCTCGGGGTCTCACTGCTCGCGTTCGCCCCGATCGGCTATCTGCTCGTCGCCCTCGGCTCCCCGCTCGCATCGGTGATGACCGGCGGCGCCATGCTCTGGCTCGCAATGCTGCCGGATGTGGACCACCGACTCCCGGTGATCCGGCACCGTGGACCGACCCACTCCCTGCTGTTCGCCGCGCTCGTCGGCGGCGCCTTCGCGGCCGTCGGCCTCCTATTGGCGTCACTCGGCGGCGCATCGGTCATTGCCGAACTGCTCGGCCTCGGCGCGTTCCCGGGCATTGGGCTGGCGGCCTTCGGGTTCGCCGTGGGGTTCCTGAGTGTGGCTGCTCACCTGCTTGGGGACCTGCTCACCCCTGCCGGGGTCAATCTGTTCTGGCCGGTCGGGAAGAAGTACACTCTCTCCGTCACCCGGGCGGACAACACGCTCGCAAACTACGGACTATTCCTGCTGGGCATCTTCGCCGTGGCCGTCGCCGCCCTGCTAGCGTTCCAGCGCACGCCGCTGTAGCGCTCAGTCCAGGACGACGACAGCTTCGCTCGCCCACCGCTCGAACCCCAGCGACGCAGCCAGCCTGAGGGATGCTGATTCGCTCAGGCGTCCGGTAGCGGATTCCCGTGGCACTGTTGCGCTCGAAGGCTGCACTGACGACTCTCGAAACGACCCGACGGCCGGCTCCTGCTGCCCGGTGGTCCGGGTCGACGACCACGCCGATATCTGGAAACGGTGGGTCGGTCAGGGTGGCAACAGCGACGAGTTCGTCAGCACGGAACAGCCCTGCAGTGCGGCCGGGGCGAAACGTTGGAGAGGCGCGTTGCCACTCCTCGTCCGGCACCCGCCGGCGGAGTCGATCGACCGCCCGCTCGTCGTCGTCGTCGAGGAGCTGTGCGTCGGCGGTGACCGGGGAAAACGCGGCGGAGTCGACGTAACCGAGAACCGCTGGGCCGTGAGCGGTGACGAACTCAGTCGACTGGTCGGAGAACGCGTGCTGAACCACGTTACCTGCTTCGGTGAGCGGTGCGTTATCGAGTTCCGTCCGGCAGCGTGTGAACGCTCCGCTGACCCGCTCTGGCGCGGCAACCACAGTGGCACCAGCCCGGCGGATGAGTCGAACCGTTCGGCCTGACCGCTCGGTGACGGTGACACCCGACTGTTCGAACGCCGCCGGGACACAGCCCAGCAAATCGGCCCAGTGGCGGCGGATCTCGTCGCGGGTGCCGGGCGAGAGCGACATCACCTGAAGGAAGGGTCCGGACGGCCCAAAAGCGTGGGGTGGTTCCCTAATGTCGGTGATTGCTGTTCAGTCGTCTCCGGGAGAGGCTTCCGAGTGGTCGCGAACCGTCTCCGTCGCCCCAGCGAGCGTCACATCCATCTTCCGGAACGGGATCTCGATATCGAGTTCGTCGAGGCGGCGATAGATCGCCCGGTTGAGCTCGTGTGTCGCACGAGCGGCCCGGATCGGACTGTGCACCCAGCAGAGCAGTTCGTAGTTCAGCCCCGAGTCACCGAACGACCGAAACCGCATCCGCGGTTGGGGGCCGTCGAGTACCAGGCGTTCGGCGGCGGTGACATCGAGGACGGCCGCCTCGAAGGCGTCGATGTCGGTGCCGTAGGCCACGCTCATCGGGACGCGGATGCGCCGCCTGCTCTTGGGTGCGGACTCGTTGACGATTTTCGCGGAGTTCAACACTGCGTTGGGGACGGTGACCAGCACCTCATCGCGCGTCTGGAGCGTCGTCGAGCGGACGCCGACGGTGACGACGGTGCCTTTCTCCCCGGAGTCGAGCACGACGTAATCGCCGATCTTGTACGTGTCGTCGAAGTACAGTGCAATTCCACCGAAGAAGTTCGCGACTGTGTCCTTCGCGGCGAACCCGACGGCGATACCGGCGACGCCAGCGCCGGCTACCAGCGGCGTCACGTCGATCTGCCAGATCGAGAGCGCGAGCGCGACGGTGCCGGTGGCGAGGACGATCGTCCAGACGTTCGAGAACACTGGCGCGAAATCGAAGCGTGGCCCGCCGTCTTTTACCGCCCTTACGCCGCGGTTGACGATGGTGTTGAGCGACCACGCCCAGACCACCAGCAGGAGCGTGAGCGCCGGCCGATTGAACAGGGCGTTGCGGCTCTCGGCCTCGACCGAGAGCGCCGCGAGCACCCCGTCGTCGGTGGTCAGGAGGAACACCCCGGCCAGGGCGACCGTCACCACGAGCGGGAGCCGTAACTCGTCGATGAGAATATCGTCGAAGCCGTTCTCCGTCGAGCGGCTCATCCGCCGGAGCAGCCGAACCCCAACCTGTTCGACGGCGGCGGCCGCGAGAATACTGCCAACCACGACTGTCACGAGAGCGACCGCCGGCGGGAGCGTGTTCAACTCTGCCAATATCCAGGAATACATGCCCGAGGGAGATCGGCAGGGAAGGTAACTGACTCGCTCGGCCGCCCACTGCGCTGCTCGTTGCTGGTCACCGGCTGTCGGCTGGCTTGAAGTACCGACCCACCTATATTCGAGGTATGTCCGCGCCGACGCTCGAGGACGACGCGATGACCCGTTTCGAAGTGCCCGAGTTCGAGGACCTGCCCGAGGACCTCCAGGCCCGCATCAGCCAGGAGACCGAAGAGGCGGGGTTCACCCCGAACGTGTTCTCGGCGTTCGCCTCCAAACCCAGTCATTTCCGCGCCTTCTTCGAGTATCACGACGCGCTGGTCGACGACACCGCGCTGGACCGCGAGGAGGTGGAGATGATCGTCGTCGCGGTCTCCGGGCGTAACCACTGCTACTACTGCAACGTCGCCCACGGCGCACTGCTGCGCATCTACTCCGGGGACCCTGAACTGGCGGACCAGCTGGTCGCGAACTACCGGCAGGCCGACATCAGTGAGAAGCGGATGGCGATGCTCGACGTGGCCGTGACGCTGACCGAGGCACCCGACGAGGTGACTGAGGCCCATCTCGAACGGCTGGCGGGGGTCGGTTACAGCGCCGAGGCGATGTGGGATATCGCGGCCGTGACGGCGTTTTTCAACCTCAGCAACCGGATGGCGATGTTCGCGGATATGCGGCCGAACGAGGAGTTTCAGACGATGGGTCGGTAGACGCCGCACGCTGGGAGTACTCCAGGTCCCAATCACGAACCGATATACGGCCCGACCACCACGACCCAGACATGACCGATACGTCCGCCCCGGACGGCTGGTTCGCCGAGGTCGAACCGGGCGATACCGAGGCAGCCGCGAGCGCCATCCGGCATGGGGAGGCCGAGACCCCAGCTGACTGGCCAGCACTCGCCGTCGAATCCGGCTTCGCCGACGACGAGGCGGAGTACTACGACCTGCTTCACGAGGCGACAGTGACGGCCGCGCGGGAAGCCGCACGCGAGGCCGAGCGTGCCGACGACAAACAGCTGATCCACGCGCTGCGAGCGATGGACGACACCGAGCGCACTGCCAATGAACTGGCCGAGCGCGTCGAGGAGTGGGCCGGCGCGCTGCTGTCCACCGAGACGGCGGCGACCGGCCTGGATTTCGCGGCCGTCGTTGTCCAGCGCGAGCCGGCGAACGCCACGGAGGAGCGGGTTATCTCGCTGGCTAAACGGGTCGTCGACCTGCGTGATGAGCGCGACAACCTGCGGACCTTCATGGAGCGCCGCGCGCCCGAGGTCGCACCCAACCTGGCGAAGATGGCCGGTCCGACCCTCGCCGCGCGGCTCATCTCGCTCGCCGGCGGCCTGGAGACGCTCGCGAAGAAACCCTCCGGCACCGTCCAGGTGCTCGGCGCCGAGGACGCGCTGTTTGCCCACCTCAGAGGGCACGCGCCGTCGCCGAAACACGGCGTTATCTTCACCCACGAGTTCGTGCGCGGCACGCGCCCGGCGGACCGCGGCTCGGCGGCCCGCGCCCTCGCCGGCAAGCTCTCCATCGCAGCCCGTATCGACCACTATGCTGGCGACCTGCGCCCGGAGCTCCACGAGGAACTCCGCGAGCGGATGGACACCATTCGTGCCCGCGGGGAAGACGACGAGGGGACAGCAGATGCTGACGCTGGCGCCGCCAACGCGGGTGGTGCCGATGAGTGAGTCACTTCCGGCGGGCGTCGAGCGCCGGACCATCGCGGGCGAGGAGCGCCTGACGACCGAGGGCGACCCGGTGTACGGCGAGCCGACCGTGGGCGACAGGCGGGTCTGGGACGCCGGCCGCTCGAAGCTGGGCGCGATGCTCGAACTCGGGATGGACACGGGGCTCACGGGTGCGGAGTCGGTGCTCTATCTCGGCGCTGCCTCGGGGACGACCGTCAGCCACGTCGCGGATTTCGCGGGGCCGACGTACGCGGTGGAGTTCGCGCCCCGGCCGGTCCGGGATCTCGTCGACGTCGCCGAGAGCCGGCCGAACCTCTTCCCGCTGCTCGCCGACGCCCGGACGCCGACTGCGTACGCGGGTGTCGTCGAGTCCGGCCTCGACTGCATCGTCCAGGACGTGGCGACCCGTGGACAGGCCGACGTGGCCAACCGGAACGCGCAGTTCCTGACGCAGGACGGGCTGCTGCTCGCAGCGGTGAAAGCCCGCAGTGAGGACGTGGTCGCGGACCCAACCGAGGTGTTCGATGAGGTAACGGCGACGCTCGAGGAGGGGTTCGAGATTCTGGACACCGTTCGCCTCGACCCGTACCACGAGGACCATCTGGGCGTGGTTGCACGTCTCGACTGACGATTGTCGCGACGGATCGACACGCCGCGATTGACCGTTATCGCGACGGCTTGGCACGCCGCGATTGACCGTTATCGCGACGGCTTGGCACGCCGCGATTGACCGTTATCGCGACGGCTTGGCACGCCGCGATTGACCGTCATCGCGACGGCTTGGCACGCCGCGATTGCCTGTTGCACCCACCTCCGGTCTCGATTGCCGCTTTTCCGGACGCGCTCCTGTACGTCGCTCGCCGGAGCCCGCACCCTATTTAGGTCGTGACTGCAAAGCCCGATGAAATGGAAACGCTGGGTTCCCGAGAGAACTTCGACCGGATGGGCACCCTCGGGGTCGAGGAGGAGTTCTACACCGTCGACGAACAGGGGCGGCCGAAATCCGGTATCAAGGACCTCGTCTACGCTGACGAAGACCCTGGGCCGCCACTGACAGATAAACTGGACCACGAGCTGTTCCAGTTTACCCTCGAGACCCAGACTCGGCTCATCGAAGACGTGACCGACGCCGAGGCCGCGATGCTCGCGGTTCGGGAGGCCCTGGTCGAGTACGCGAGTGAGAAAGGCTACCGAATCGCCAGCGCCGGACTCCACCCCGCCGCAAAATGGCGGGAGCTGGACCACGCAGAGAAACCCCGGTACCGCTCGCAGCTCGACCGCATTCAGTACCCCCAGCACCGCAACACCACCGCCGGCCTCCACGTCCACGTCGGCATCGACGACGCCGACAAGGCGGTCTGGATCGCTAACCAGCTTCGCTGGGAGGTGCCGTCGCTACTCGCGCTCTCGGCCAACTCCCCGTTCTGGAACGGGTTCGACACCGGGCTGGCCTCGGCCCGCTCGAAGATCTTCGAGAACCTCCCCAACACGGGAGTGCCGACCCGCTTCGAGGATTTCGATGCGTTCCAGCGCTACGAGCGTCGGATGGTCGAACTCGGCTCGATCGAGGACCGCGGCGAGCTCTGGTTCGACGTGCGTCCACACAGTGGCCACGGAACCGTGGAGATCCGCGCGCCGGACGCTCAGGCCGACCCGGCGATCGTCCAGGCGTTCGTCGAGCACGTCCACGCACTCGTCATCGACCTGGCTCAACGCTACGAGGACGGCGACCGGGATGGCCCCGGGGCCACGAACGACACGCCGCGCAACGGCGACAGTATCCGCCGCGAACTCCTCGACGAGAACAAGTGGCGCGCGACCCGTCACGGGCACGAGGCTTCCTTCATCGACCGCGACGCCGAGTCCACGGTATCATTAGCGGAAACCATCGAGCGCACCTGCGACCGCATCGGCAACGATTCGTTGACCGCCCTGCTCGACCAGGAGAGCGGAGCGGCGCGCCAGCGCCGTATTCACGAGGAGAAGGGGATGGACGCCCTCTGTGATGCGCTGATTCTGTAGCTACAGGTCGTAGAGCGCTGTGAACTTTGATTCGACGTAGTCGAGGAACGGGTCAGCAGTAATAGGCTCGCCCGTGGCGCGCTCGACCAGGTCGCTGGTCGTGTAGCGCTGCCCGTGCTGGTGGACCTGCTCCTCCAGCCAGCTGTGGACGGCGTCGAACTCGCCGTCGGCGATGCGTTGGTCCACGTCCGGGATATCACTCTCCAGCGCGTTCCAGAGTTGGGCGGCGATGACGCTGCCGACGGTGTAGGAGATGAACCCCGGCAGGTTCTTCGACCAGTGGATGTCCTGCAGACAGCCCTCAGTGTCCGTTTCGGGGACGACGCCGAGATACTCGTCCATCTTGGCGTTCCACTCCTGGGGCACGTCCGCGACGTCGAGGTCGCCACTCATCAGCTCCCGCTCGATTTCCGTCCGGAGGATGATGTGGAGGTGGTAGGTGAGTTCGTCCGCCTCCACGCGGATGAGGTTCTCCTCGCGCACGCGGTTGACAGCGCCGTACACCTCGTCGACGGTCAGCCCCTCGTGGCGCGGGAAGCGGTCCACGAACGTGGGGAGAAACGCCTCCCAGAACGCTCGCGAGCGGCCGACGTGGTTCTCCCAGAGCCGGCTCTGGGACTCGTGGACCGCCAGCCCGCGTGGGTTCCCCGTCGGGAGGCCGAACTCGTCCCGCGGAAGTCCCTGGGTGTAGTCGGTGTGGCCGAACTCGTGGAGCGTGCTCAGCAGGCCGTCGAAGGGCTCTGCGGGGTCGAATCGCGTGGTGACGCGGGCGTCGAACTGCGTGCCGTAGGAGAACGGGTGTGTCGAGGTGTCGAGGCGCGCGCGTTCCCAGTCCAGTCCCACGAAGGAGAGCGCGTCGCGGGCGAGCGCCATCTGTTCGGTCTCGTCGTACTCCCCCTCGACGACGTCGGCGCCGGGGTCGACGTCACTCGCGCGGATCTCTTCGATGAGCGGAACGAGTCGAGCCCGCAGGCGGTCGAACAGCCGGTCCACAGTGTCGTACGGAACGTACGGCTGGCTGTGGTAGCCGACTCCCTCCTCCCAGAGCGCGACGTAGGGGTCGACCGCCGGGTTGGCGTGTTTCCCCCATTCGCGACGGAGCTCGACGTTCTGCTCCAGGGACGGCGCGAAGGCCTCCCAGTCGTCGTCCGCGCGTGCCTGCTTCCACACCTCGCCGGCCTCGCCGACGAACTCGCCGATTCGCTCGCTGAGCTCTGCCGGGATGCGACTCGCGGTGCGGTGTTCCCGCCGGATCTCTCGGACGTTGGCCTGCTGTAGTTCGGTGAGCTCCGTCTCCTCGATAGCTTCGAGCGCCTCCCCGAGTCTCTCGGAGGCGAGCAGTTCGTCCTTGAGCGCGGTGACAGTCGAGCGCTGGCTCGCACGGGCCGGTATCCCGCCTTCGGGCATCATCACCTCGCCGTCCCAGAACAGGAGGAAGTCCGTCGTCTCCAGGTCGACAACCTGTGCGTAGATGTCGGTCGCCGTGTCGTACGGATCACTCATCGGTATGAGCTATCAATGCTCTCGGGCGTGCCAAAGCGGTTGGGGTCGGGCGCATCCTCCTTCCCCTTCTTCGTCACCAGCGCCGCGTTCCTCGTCGCTGCCGTTCTCTGCTGCTCGGAATGATCGTCGCGCTGGCTGGTGCAAGCGGGCTGTTCACGCCCCTTGGTCGGTTCGGTCGCCGGTTCTGCAGAGGAGTCCAGCGAGGAGCGCCAGTCGGGTCACGCCATACGGCGAGAAGAACGCTGGTCGGCTCGAGCCGCCAGCTTAGTTCCGGTGCTCCGTGAGGAACTCGTCAGCGGCCGCCTGCGCCCGCGAAAGCCCGTGGCGGAGCTTCGAGCGGCCGCGCTGAAGGTCCGTTTCGAGGAACCGTCGTCGCCGGCCAGTCGCCTCGGACAGTTCGCTCACACCCTGCAGGTAGGGAAGCCGGCCTTGCGGGAGGGCCGGGTCGTGCTCGTAATCGCTCTCGAGTTTGTACTCCGTCGGCACGAGGACGTTCCCGAGTTCGACCTGCAGGTCCTCAGCGGCCTCGTGGAGCTCGCTGTCGGCGTCGCCGGCGCCGTCGATGACCTCGTTGACCGCCTCGAGCGTCTCACCGAGCGCTTTGGCCTCGGCACGGATGTCGTCGAACGACACGGCCCCGTCGGCTTCGGCTTCGATCTCCCCGAGTGCGTCGAGGATATCGTCGACAGTGGCGGCGTAGTCGTGGGGCAGCGTCGACGAGCCACAGATTCGACCACAGAGCGCGAGATAGAGCTTCATCTCCTCGGTCAGCACCTCGTAATCCACCTTGTCGGCGGTGTCCTCGGGGGTGTGCCACCACCAGCCGCCGCCCACCGGGCCACCCTCGTCAGTTCCAGCGGTGAGTCGCGCGCCCGAGAGCAGTGAGGACATCCCGGTGCCCCAGAACGACTGGTCGGAGTTGCGGCCAGGGCGGTGGTCGTCGCCGAGGAAATTGCCGTCGCCGCCCTCCTCGTCCGCGTCGGCGTCGTCCCCGTCGTCAGCGCGTGCGTCCGGAGGGAGTCGCAGGTCCGGAACGGAGAGCGCGTCGACGTGTTCGTCGCCGAGTTCCGGGGTGTGCTGGTACCACAGCTCCTCGGCGCCCCGGAGCCCGTTCAGGTCGAGGTGGAGATAGCCGATGCCGTTCTCCCGCAGGTCGTTCCAGTGCTCGTCGGCGTACCACGCGCTGCCGGCGTAGCGGCCCGTGGAGTGGGCTGACCAGAAGCCAAAGCGCACGCCGCGGGCCAGCTCCTCGTCGTGTGTCGCGAGTACGCGCGCGAGCTCCAGCGTCGCGGCCATCGCCGTGGCGTTGTCCGTGATGCCCTCGTGCCAGGAGTCGACGTGGTTGCCGATGAGGAAGAAGCGGTCGCTCTCGCCCTCGATCTCCCCGACTGGACAGGGCAGCGTCATCAGTTCGGTGGTGACCTCAGTCGTTACGCTCAGTTCGACCGGTCCCTCAGTGAGGCGGTCCTGCAGCCACGCGCCCTCGTCGTGGGATACCTCTACGACCGGGAGGTCGGGAATCTCCGTCGCTGTGTCGGTGTCCGGCGTCCCCCAGATGGGGGTGACGATCATCTCGTGGAGCTGTGACTCGTTGACGGAGCCGAACACCGCGCCCACGGCGCCCGCGTCCTCGAGCAGGCCGATCGGCTCCGGCGTCGGCAGTCCGGTCGTGTAGACGAACTTCCCGTCGACGTCGGCCGTGGCGACGGCCTCCTCGGTTATCTCAGGCAGGTGAACCAGTGCGGCGTGGCGCCCTGTGGGGGCGGTGCTCGCCGAGAACGAGGTGGTGATCGCCTCGTCGATCTCGCGGCGGGTCGGCGTCGTCACCGTTACAGATGCGGATTCGGGGATGCTGATGAGCCCCTCGTACTCGTGGAGCGTGGCGTCGACGCCGTAGGACGAAAGCGTCTCGACGACGTACTCGCTGGCCTCCCACTCGTCGTCGGTACCTGATTCCCTGACCGTGCCCTCGAACCGGTCGATGTGGTCGCGCATCCGGTCGGGGTCGATCTTCTCGATGAGCCGTTCCTCGAGCTGTCTGTCGATACTGTCGAGCATTCTCTGCGTATTGTGAGGCGGTCCCAATAGGCGTGGTCCTTGCGGCAGGGCTCGGGACGGGGATGGTGCGTCCAGTAGCGGCGTGATAGGGGCAACCGACGGAGACCTACCCAAGCTACATGCCTGCTGCGCACCGCGAGAGCGCATGGAGGAACCAACAGCTGCGCTGGTGACTGGTGCCGCACGAGGTATCGGTCTTGCAATCGCGACGACGCTGGCCGAGGCGGAGCGCTACGACCGGGTCGCCTGTCTGGATATCGACCCAGGCGTCGAAACCGTTGCCGACGAACTCGACGGCGGCATGGGCTACGTCTGTGACGTCGGCGACACCGACCGAGTGGCGGAAGTGGTCGAGGACATCGAGTCCGAAGCGAACATCATCGCCGCCGTCAACAACGCCGGCTACTCGGAGCCCGTCTGGCTGGATGAACTGGAGCGCGAGGACTGGGACAGTCTGATGGAGACGAACCTCACCGGGCAGTACAACGTCTGTCGCGCGGTGGGCCCACGGATGTACGACCGGGAGGCCGGCGCCATCGTCAACATCTCCAGCGGCGCTGGCGTCAGCGGGAGTGTCAGTGGCGGCGTCCACTACTCCGCCTCGAAGGCGGGCGTACTCGGCCTGACCAAGGGCGTGGCCAAACAGCTCAGCCCGCACGTCCGGGTGAATACGGTGGTTCCGGGGCTCATCGACACCACGCTCGGTGAGGCTGGCGACGAGGGCGAGGGGCTCTGGGACGAGGAAGGGATGGCGAAGATGCACGCACTGACGCCGATGCAGCGCAGCGGCCAGCCCGAGGAAGTGGCGAGCGTCGTCGCCTTCCTCTGTGGCGAGGACGCCTCCTACATGACCGGCTCGACGGTCACCGTCGACGGCGGTTCGGCGCTGATGCCGACCCAGGAGTTCCTGATGGGTGACGGCGAGCCATGAAGTTCGCCGTCAACCTGCCGACCAGTGCGGGCGCGAGTGAGTACTCCACGCTGGCGTTCACCGACGAGGCGACCTGGGAGAAACAGCGCGACTACGCGAAACTCCTCGAGCGGCTGGGGTTCGACGGCGTTGCCGTTCCGGACCACCTCATGACGGGTGACGGCGCGACGACGGAGTGTCTCACCACCATCTCGGCGCTCGCAGCGGTGACGAACGATGTGTATCTCTACCCCAAGACGATCAACAACCATCTGCGCCATCCGCCGATGCTGGCGAAAGCCGCCGCCACGATCGACAACGTCAGCGACGGCCGGTTGAAACTCGGGATGGGCGCCGGCTGGAAGGACGACGAGGCGAGAGCCTACGGCTACGACTGGCCCGACGCTCCCAGACGACTGCGGGAGATGGAGGAGGCCATCGTCCTGCTCGACCGGCTCTGGACGGAGGACGAGGTGGATTTCGACGGCGACTACAACACGCTCGAGGGTGCCGTCTGCAAACCCCACCCTCGACAGGACCCACGCCCGCCGATCATGGTCGGCGGCGGCGGCGAGGAGTTCACGCTCCGTATCGCCGCCAAACACGCCAGTTCGTGGAACTACTGGGGGCCGCCGCACGTGATGTCGCACAAACTCGACGTGCTCGAAGCGCACTGCGAGACGTACGATACCGACTACGACGCGATCGAGAAATCCTGGTTCGCGCGCTGTATCATCCGGGAGACCGAGGCGGAGGTCGACACGCTGCTCGAGAAGGTGCCGCGGTTCGAACCGAAGGACGACGAGGCCGATATCGAGGATGGCGAGTATCTGAACCTCATCGGGACGCCCGAACAGGTGCGCGAGACGCTCGCGCGCTACGAGGAGATCGGCTTCGACGAGTGTGTCGTCGAGTTCGTCGACTTCCCCCAGGGCGAGGGTCCGGAGCTGTTCGCCGAGGAGGTACTGCCGGCGTTCCAGTAACGCGTTCAGTAGTCTCGGGCCAACGGCGTCGCCGACGGTCCCCCCGATACCGGCCACCATCGGCGCTACGCGAATCCTTTTCGCCCGCCGGCTCAACCATCTGTGCATGTCGGATACAGCGCCGGAACCGGATGAAGCGTACGAGCGGCTCCACGAGCGGGCCGAGCGCGTGGGCGGCCTCGAAACCATCGACAACCTCCTATTCTGGGACCAGCAGGTGATGATGCCCAGCGGGGGGACGCCCGGCCGGTCGATGCAGCGCGGCCTCATCTCCTCGCTCCAGCACGAGGCATTCGTCGGCGACGACGTGGCCTCGTGGCTCGACGCCGTCGAGGATGCCGACCTGAGTGCGGAGGAGTCGGCCGTCGTCCGGGAGGTCAGGCGGGAGCACCGGCGGAAATCAGCGGTGCCGCGCTCGCTGGCCGAGAAGCGCAACGGCGTCATCTCCGAGGCCAACGACGCCTGGGAGGAGGCCCGTGCGAACGACACGTACGAAACGTTCGCGCCGTATCTTGAGGAGCTGGTGGAGCTCACCCGTGAGCAGGCCGAGCATATCGACCCGGACCGCGAGCCGTTCGACGTGATCCTCGGCGAGTACGAGCCGTATCTCGACGTGGAGGACGTCGAGGCAGTGTTCGACGATCTGAAGGAGAGGCTGGTGCCGCTTATCGAGGACATTCGCGCGAGCGACGTGGCGCTTAGTGATGCGTTTGCGGACTACGGCCCCTACGACGAGGAGGCCCAGATGGCGCTCTCGGAGGACGCGCTCTCCTTCGTCGGCTGTCCCTGGGACCGGGCCCGGCTCGATACCTCCACGCACCCGTTCTCGTACGGCAACCGCTACGATATGCGCATCACGACGCGGTTCCACGAGGACTCCATCGTCGGCGGACTCTCCAGTTCGCTCCACGAGTACGGCCACGCCTCCTACGAACACGGGCTCGACGAGGACGCGTTCCCCGGTCCGCTTGGGCAATCACGCAGCCACGGGATTCACGAGTCCCAGAGCCGCTTCTGGGAGAACCACGTGGGCCGCACGGAGGCGTTCTGGGAGCAGTTCCTCCCGACAGTGACCGACCAGTTCCCCCGGCTCTCGGAGCTCTCGCCGCGGGAGGCCTACGAGGCGTCGAACCAGGTCTTCGAGGAGAACTTCACCCGCGTCGAGGCTGACGAAGTGACCTACCACCTCCACGTGCTGGTGCGCTTCGAGATCGAGCGTGCACTGGTCAACGGCACCCTCGACGTCGCGGACGTGCCGCAGGTGTGGAACGACAAGTACGAACAGTATCTCGGCATCCGCCCGGAGTCGGATACCGAGGGCGTCCTGCAGGATATCCACTGGAGCATCGGCCGCATCGGCAGTTTCCAGGGCTACACGCTTGGGACGATGTTCGCCGCGCAGCTGACGAACGCGCTGGAGGAGGAGTTCGGCGAGTCCGTCGAGGAACTCGTGGCGGCCCAGCGCTTCGACGACCTGCGCGAGTGGATGGGCGAGAACGTCCACAGCAACGGGAAGCGCTACGAGACCGACGAGCTCGTCGTCGCTGCGACCGGCGAGGAGCTGACGGCGGAGTACTTCCTCGACTACGCGACCGAGAAGTACGGGGAGCTGTACGACCTGTAGAGTGATTCGAACGGAGTGATGACTCGTCTCAGTTTCCTTTGGGTGTGCTCGGTTCTGCAGACGAGTTCGAAAACACTGGACCGCTTCTCGTGCTCTCGGAGTTGCCTGACGGCGTCGCCGCCCGGCTGCTGGCGATTCCTCCGGGATCGCCGTGGCTGGGACTCGCTACGCCCCTCGAACCGCTAATTGATGGTTCAGCGGTGGATCGGCGATGGTTTTGTAGGCATCCACCGCAACGACAGCGAACAGCAACAGCATCTCGAAGCTTGGCCAATTGGACCGCACCGCCTACCGCCCCGAAAGCCTCGTGTGCGCGGCATCACGTCGCGAGTGTTTTGCGCCACCGCCGTGGCGTTGCGGGTGGCAGCGGGCGCTCGCAGTCATCGCGAGCCGGGGGGGACGGGGCCCTGATGCTGGCCGGCGCTGCGTCGCCGGCCAACGGTGCGGTGGGTGGACTGATAGTGATTACTGCGAATAGTGTCATCGACGGTGTCGAACGCCGCCGGGTCAGGGGCTCCCATCACCGACACGGACGGTCACGGCGGGACAGACTCACAGTAATCAGTATGAAAGGGCTGCCTGGTCCGGGAACCCCGACAAAGTAAGC